>JAVUPY010000022.1 GCA_032252755.1 Terriglobia bacterium | reverse complement strand
GGGAGGTTGAGGTTCGCCATGAGCGCCATCGTTTCCATACGGGAAATGGCGTCGCGGGGGCTGTTGGCGTGGACCGTAGTAATCGATCCATCATGGCCCGTATTCATTGCCTGCAACATGTCCAGCGCTTCTTCGCCGCGGACTTCGCCGACGATGATGCGATCCGGGCGCATACGCAAAGAGTTGATAACGAGTTCACGCTGGCGCACGGCGCCTTTGCCTTCGACGTTCGGCGGACGGCATTCCAGCCGGACACAATGTTCCTGCTTCAACTGCAATTCGGCGGAGTCTTCAATCGTGACGATGCGTTCCTTATCCGAGATGAAACTGGACAGCACGTTTAGAAAAGTCGTTTTGCCGGCGCCGGTTCCACCGGAGATCACGATGTTGATGCGCGCCTTCACGGCACCCCGCAACAACTCCAGCATCTGCGGGGTCAGGGTTTTGTTCGCGATCAGGTCTTCGGCTTCTAGCGGAACCGTTCCGAAACGGCGGATCGAAAGCACCGGACCGTCGATCGCGAGAGGCGGAATGATCACGTTTACGCGGGAGCCATCAGGCAGTCGGGCATCCACCATCGGCGAAGACTCGTCAACACGACGACCGACGCCGGTGACGATCTTGTCGATAATGTGCATCAGGTGCTGATCGTCTTTGAAGCTGACGTTTGTGCGCTCTAAAAGTCCGCTGCGCTCCACGTACACATCGCGACAGGAATTTACCAGGATGTCATTGATGGTCCTGTCCTGCAGAAGGGGCTCCAGGGGCCCGAGTCCAAATACCTCGTCCAGAACCTCGCGGGACAACCGGTCGCGTTCGACAGCGCTCAGCGGAACGTTGAGCGTTCCAACCAACTCCTGGATTAGTCCCAATATCTGCGTGCGGGCACGCGAATCCTGGAGGTACATCAATTTCTCCAGGTCGATCTTGTTCAGTAGATCGCGGTGCAGCGACGACTTGAGTTCCTGATAGGCCTGCGGAGCCATGTCCCGCGCTACCCCAAGAGACTCTCGTCCGGTACCACCCACTACGGACATTTCCCGTCCAGTTGCCATCGAACTCCCCCGTACTTCAAATTCCTAGAATGCCGAAGCGCTTCTTCACGGGAGCCTTCGCCGTTGCCGCGCTGCCGGAGGACAACGACTGCGCCCAGTTGCGAATACTCGTTACGAGATCCGAGCCACCATCCGGAAGCAGCGGCCGGCCCGTGTTGATCGCTTCAATCAGTTCATTGTAGTCGTTTGGTATCGCAATATTTACCGATCGCTTAATCGCCTTTTCGACCTGCTGTCGGGAAATGGCGTTGCGCTTCGAGTCGCGGTTAATCACGACATCGATTTTGTCCTCCGGACAGTTAAATCGTCCCAGATGATCGAGGTATCGCGCCAGATTACGGACGGAGGGGACCTCGGGGGTAGTGATCAGGCAAACCTTGTCGGATTTGTCGACACACGAGACATTGAATCGGGTTAGGCCGGGCGCGCAATCTATAACAATGATTTCATACATCCCGCGCAGTGTCTCCAACGCGCTATCAATCGACGCACCGGCAGTTAGCTTCATCGTGTCGAATGCGTCCGGCGAGCTGAGCACCTGCAATCCACTCTCATGCCGGAGCACAAAACCCTGGAGCAGCTCTTCGTCGAGTCGGTGTACGTTCGCAACTAGTTCATAGAAGTGGTACTGATGGTGCTGCTGTCCCATTCCAAGGTAAACCGAGACATCGCCGAGATCGGGGTGCTGATCGATAAGCAGCGTGCGGCCACCGTTCATGCGCGCGGCAAAGGTCGCCAAATGGACCGCGAGCGCGGTCACTCCGACACCGCCCTTCACGCCAAGAAGCGTAACCATCGTCGCCTTGCGCGTCGGCGTAACCTGTTCGCGCCGCAGTCGTTCAAATTCTCCCATCGCCTGCTTGAAACGGCCTTCGTCAAGAGGCTTAACAAGATACTCCGAACAGCCGCTGCGCATAGCGCTGATAATCTGTTCAGGTTCAGACTTCGATGACGCCGCGAAGACAACAGACGCGGGCAGCACGTCTCGGATCTGGTGGACCGTCCGCCGAGCGCGATCCGTATTCGCGTCAAAATCGACCACAAAGATATCCGGAGGGGTCCTGCGGAGATTCTCTAGCAAGATCAGATCATTGGCGTCGGCGGCGTAATGATGTATGGGCGCGAGGAGCGAATACGACGCTCCATTCGCCAACTGACCGAGCCGATCCAGCGTCTCCGGATCGAGTGAAATGGTTGCAATTTGAAACTTCCGCTGATTGCCAGCCACCAGGAGGCTCCTTCGCCTGTAGTTCTGTTTATTGTTTGTTCTGCTGCCCGTTATTTCCCGGTTTGTGCCCGGTTACCGCGTCATCGTACTTCGGAACGTCAAGATTGCTAAACGGACCCTTCGGGGTCGCGGGAACTTCAACAGGACCATGAATGGGATCTACGATCACGGGCGTTACGATGACGACCAATTCCGTATTGCTCTTACTTATATTCCGCGACTTGAATAACGTCCCGAGTATCGGAATGTCGCCTATTCCCGGAATCTTACTCATCTGGACGGTTGTCCGGTTGTCCAGCAGGCCCGCGATACCGAAACTCTGACCATCCTTTAGTTCCACGTCGGTTTCGGCGCGCCGAGTTGAGATGGCTGGAACGACGAAGCCCTGAAACGTGAGGGAGTTTGCGTAATCCAGTGTGCTCACTTCTGGAGCCACCTTGAGTCGGACCGTGTTGTCCGGGTTCACCGTTCCCGTAAAGTCCAGTTTCACGCCATAAGGACGAAACTGGATCGTCACAGCCAACGCACCGCCTTGCGTTCCGGTACCTTGTACGACTGGATATGGGAATTCTCCACCCGCTATGAAGCTCGCCTTCTCTCCGCTTCTAGCCAGTAGATTTGGCTCCGCCAATATTTGAAGAATATTCTTGGCCTCTAGAGCCTTGATCGTCGCGCCAAGGTTAATGTCTGGCCGATACACGAAGAGGTTCAGCAGATCGCTGAATGTAGTCTGGATTTGATTCTGATTGGTGCCCCCTGTCATTGTGATGGCCGGCGGACCAAACTGCTGCGTCGTCACACTGCCGATCGTATTAGCGGCCCCGAGGCTAAAGATATTCAGCCCTAGCTGCTGCGCCTTCGACCGATCTACTTCGGCGAATCGCACCTTCAGCATGATTTCTTTCGCATGCGGCGGCGGTGGAATGATCAACGAGTTCACCACCGACTGCGAATACGTGGATGCTAACTTGACTGCTCCTTCCGAAACAGCAGTGGTACTGGCCTTACCACTCAGAATCACGCGACCCTGATCCGCTTCGACGCGGATGTCCTCGTTCGGGTATGCCTCCTGCAGAGCTTCACGCAGAGCAGCAACATCCACATTGGCATTGATATCGAGAATTCTCGCCCTGCCCGTTTCATCCCAAAGGACCAGGCTGGCTGTGCCCGGAACTTTGGCGGTGATAACCAGTTGCGTGGGACTGACCGTAGTCGTTTCGACTACTGCAGGATTGCTGACCAGAATCCGCTTCAGCCTCGCCTGAGTGTTCACAATAACGGAACGCCCCGCCAGTATGTGCAATGTTTGGGCCTCGGCCGAAGCTGTAGCCGAAGTCTGGGTTGACTCTGCGACAGGAGCTTGCGTAGCTCCCGCCGCAGGCTGCTGCTGTCCTAATGCTTGCAAACCCAGCACGATCACCAGAGAGAGTGCAAACCAGAACCGCAAAGCTGTCACGTTTCGCATCGTCAAGCGACCTTTCGCTATCTTGGCTCTTCGAATTTTTCAGTCGACTTCGTCGTTCCACTGATCGTTTCCACTACATAGAAATTCTTGGGCTTCACCTGCTTCGCCACACGAACTGGCGGCTTTGGTCTCGGCTTCCCGGTCATCAGTTCCGCAACTCCAATCCCCGGAGTCGTTGTGCTCGTCGTATCCACACCGTTTCGCAGCGCGAACTGGATGCTGCCTTGGCTCGTAGCCAGCACCAATTTCTCCGAATCCACGGGATTCAACAGCAGCGTCACCACGTTCACTGTTTCAGGTTTTCCCTGGGGATCCGGCTCAATCTTCTGGCCCGCCGACAATACCTCGACGTTCTGCAGAACCGTCTGCGTAATCGGGTTCTGTTCGTCCGGCGGCCTGTAAGTCACCAGCACATCGACATGCGACCCCGGATACAGGAATCCCGCAACTCCCACGACGGCATTGGATGAGACAGAAACAGCTCGCATCCCTTCTGGAATTCGAACCGTCAGCCCAAGCCCGGAACCCGGCTGCGCAAGCACACTCTCCAGGATCGGCTGGTTCGCTGCGACCGGCTGTATCAGCGGACGCCCGACCACGTCTTCGATCTTCGTGTACGAACCCTGCAGCGCAAGATTTGCGGGCCAGTCGATCAGGACGACGTTGTCCGCCGAAAGCTGCGTGCCGCCCCGAAGAACGTCCTTTGCCGCGACTATCTTCGTTGTCTTCGGCTGTGCGTCGCGCTGCTTCCGGACCTTGGAGTAGAAAAGAAACGTCGCGCCTGCGGAAACAACCAGCGCAATCACCAACGCAATTGCTATTCGACGGTTATCCATAAATTTCCCCTACCCAACTTTGTTCACGAATACGAAGTTCACGAACACGAACAGTGTACCCGCGAAAATCGCAACACCGTAGGCGAAACGTGCCGCCTCCGGGTTGTCCAGGTTCAGCGACGGATGCGCGCTCGCCCCTACCGCGGCATGGAACCGGACCAGGTCCCATACATTGCCAAATGTGCGCCGCAACCGGCGCTTGTACAGCGCCACCGCCACCGCAAGCACACCGCCGGCGACGGCCGAATACAGCGCGATTTCGAGAGTCTTCGACGGCCCAGCAAACGCGCCCACGGCGGCCATCAATTTCACGTCGCCTGCGCCCATTGTCTTCAGAAGGTAAAGGAAGAAGAAAATTCCGCCGCCGATCAGGAAACCCAAAACTCCCCAAATCAGCCCTTTCGGCCCTTCCACGAATAGATGGGCAAGAATGCCCAAGCAAATAGCGGGATAGGTCACGACGTTTGGGATGCGATATGTCCGAACATCCCAGATCGCTCCAATACAGGCAACCAGTAGCGCTCCCGCTAATAGATACATTTAAAACCCAAAAGTCAGAATCATGCACCGAATAATGGAGGGATTTCACAATCCTCCGCCCATCTTGTGCTCTGCGATTACGTAATATAGGCATTCACCCTATATAGGCATTCACCCTGCTGCCGATCTTCGAGAATGCGACATTGATCGAACTCGCCAAGCTACTCATCCCGGCGATCGCAGCGAACGCAATCAACGCGGCAACCAAAGCGTATTCGATCAAGTCCTGGGCGGATTCATCTTTGTGTAAACCACGAAGCACTTTCAACATGCGGCTCATGAACAACCCCTCCGAAATAGTGCTCGCGAGAATCGCTTTCTCTACGAGCATCTTCAATCCAATTTTGTAGGAGGAGGACCTCGCGGCCCCCCTCACAGGCCATACGGTTACGTGATGTTGGCACTCACTTTGCTGCCAATCTTCGAGAACGCAACATTAAGCGAACTCGCCAGGCTACTCATTCCGGCGATCGCAGCAAACGCAATCAACGCGGCAATCAAAGCGTATTCGATCAAGTCCTGACCGGACTCATCTTTGTGTAAACCACGAAGCACTTCCATCATGCGGCTCATTGAGAGATTCTCCTCCTTGCGTAGTTAGGGTACGGCTTCCAAATTTGGGAACCCTTGGAAATTGGGCTGTTCTCGGGGGGAGAGCTGTTCAGGCATGTTGGCGTGAACCGCGCCGTAAGTCAATTAGAAAATTGCTGTAACTCTAAATTTCGGGGAAATCAAAAGTAACTGGAAGGTAATTCCGGTGCGTTACTTTCGGTTCTTCGGTGGTTTCCGGGTGGGGTAGCTACATTTTGCGGATGGCGGATTGCCGCTTGCCGGTTGCCCCATCCAAGCCCTGTTTTGGATTGGGTGGGGTAGTTGGGTTTGTACGGATTAGGATTCTTGATTCCTTCCACCTAAATCTCTCACCGACTCAAGGATTCTCGCACCATCCGTGCCCGGAATCGGGATCAGGTTCGATCCTGCAAGCACCAGATTCATCAGCGCAACCCACTGCAGCACAAGGTCACCATCCCTCAACCAGAAGTACAGGACCAGATTCGCCAGCGGCCCCGACGCCGCGATCAGCAGCTCATTTCTCGCCCGGGGTGATCGCTGTCGCCGAAGATAGGCGCCCTTCAGGCACATCCCGATCGCCTTTACTCGCACGCCAAGTGCTTGAGCCATCGCAAGATGCCCCAACTCGTGTAATAGCAGTGACGCGATAATTAGCCCCCCACCGCTCAGACCACCGACGCTGCCCAGTTTGACGGCAGACAGGATAGCTAAACCCGCCGCCAGCACCAGCGCACCCTCTGTCCCCTCCAACCTCAGATCACCGACTTCTACCGTCAAGAGCCCCACCTACCTGTGCCGCTCCGCCGCATGACTTCGGGCCTCAATCCTGAAAGGGCTTCGAGGAAATAGCCCGCGCGTCACTGCGGGGGAACGAACTCCGGAGCGCACTCGAGTCGCTTCAGCGACGACAGATGGTAGGACGAATCTATTAACCCCGGGGTTGGTCCGATAGAGAAAACCGGTCAGGAACTGCTGCGGGCCACCGCGAAGCGTGCGGTGGGCCTGGTTGCATACAGATACCACCCGACCCACGCTGTGCTGGTCCAGATGTAAGCACCCGACATAATCGAGACCTGCGCGAATAGCAGCACAAACGCGATCCCATTCAAGATGAAGAAGACCGTAATCGTTGCCTTGTTCGGTCGTCCGTCCCCGCCAGTGAAGTAGATGGCGGCCACAACTGCCGGCAGCAGGACAACCTCGTCAACCAATAAACTATAAGGCGCCGCCCAAACCGATACCAGGACGAGCATAAGTCCTTCGCGATTCCATTCCCAGTGGCCCCTGTGTCGCTGGTAGTACCAAACCGCCCAAACCGACGCGATTGCGATCGGCACAAACTGGACCCAGAAAGCCTGTCGAGCGATCATCATCCTCAACAGCCCCGGCAATGAGGGGATAAACTCTTCCCCGATTTGGGAAACCCGGCTCCGAATGAAATATTGGGACAATACCGAATGGTCGTAAGCCAGTGGAACAGAGATGGCGAGGATGAACCCGGTCAGGATCCCATAAATCCGGCGATAGCTTCTTGTAGCCACAGTCTCAATTAGCATCACCAGGAAGAACAGAACGAACAGGTGCGGCTTGATCAGCATGATGGAAGCAGCTAATCCTGCGGCAAATGGCCGGTCGTTTCTCCAGTACAAAAACAGCACCAGCCCCAGACAGGCAAACGGGGAGGTTTGCGCAAGCGTAACGCATGCCAAAACCGGGGCGAACCAATAGGCAAGTAAATGGTCCTGCGAATCCGGATTCCCATTGACAACTTTGAGCAGGCGCACCGCCACCACAATCGATGCCACAATCGCCAGTATCCATCCCAGCACGCCGACGTACGCACTGACGTACCCAAGCGGCACGACTAGCGGTAGCGCCCAAGGCGGATTACGCATAATCAAGGGTACTGCCAGCCGATAGCCGGACTCCCGCTCCAGAGCTAGCACCCCCGAATCCGAATAAGGATTCTGGTGATGAACCAGCAGTTGACCCGCAGTCCAGTACGCAATGAAGTCCCGGTTATACGGCGCTCCCGACTCGCTTCGGAGACCCACCCCAAGTAGAACAATGCTGCCTACTACCAACGACACCGCGAGTATGCGCTTCAACACCGATCTGATCCGATGATCCGACCTGGAATTCACAATCGCAGTATCACCACAAACTGACGCGAAACGCAATCATGTTTGCTCTTGCGTCGTACCCGGCTGCACGGGCCAATTCCACTCATCCACCACATTCTTTGGCAATCGAGTCCGGCTTCCGGTATCTTTGATCCACCTCACTACCTTGAAACTTTCTCTCATATTGCGCAGGTACGATCTTCTCCTGGTTGTTGTCCTCGTTTTCTTCGCAACGCTCTTCAGCCTTCGTCCAGACTCCGTCGCCCGGAATGTCCAGGGTCAGAAGAGCCAGCCCAATCTCCAACACTCCGGCTTCGAAGCGCTCGAAGTCGCCGAGCATTTGTCACGCGAGGGTAAGTTTTCCAGCCCGTTTCAAGCCCTCGAAACTGGACCCTCGGCCCACCTCGCCCCCGGTTTCCCGTTCGTCGTCGCCTCCATTTTCAGAGTATTTGGCGATGGCCCTCTGGGCGCCTCGGTACTTGCCTGGCTGACAGCCCTTGTATTTGCCCTGCAATTGGCACTCTTACCCTATCTCGCAATTCGGCTCGGACTCCCGCCCATCGCCGGCCTCCTCGCTGCGCTTGTTTTCCTCACCGGCGACTTCGCCTCTCCCCTATGGGAAGTCAATTACGTCGGCCTCATGCTGATCCTGCTTGCCCTGAGTAGCTTGAAGGACAAAGGCGCGCCCGTAGGCAATCGACAGATTTGGGCCATGAGCCTTCTCTGGGGACTCCTCCTCCTGTTTACCCCCGTCGTCATAATCATTTTGCCGTTTTGGCTGTTGTGGATTCGCTCCTACCGGCGAATCTCAACCCGCGCCCTTATCGCCCTCGCCCTCATTCCCATATTCATGGTGACTCCGTGGCTCGTTCGAAACTACGCGGTGTTCCACAAGTTCGTTTTCATTCGTGGCAATCTCGGACTCGAGTTGGCGACGGCCAACAATTCCTGCGCAAGCTACTCCTTGCACACGAACCTGGCCGATGGATGCTACGCCAGGAATCATCCAACCCAAAGCCTTGAGCAGGCACAACGCGTCCGCGCGCTCGGCGAAATCGAGTACAACCACCAGAGACTCCAGGAATTCCTTACCTGGCTTCGCCGCAACCCAGTCCGATTCGCAACTTTATCCGCGGAACGCTTTGCCGCCTTTTGGTTCCCCTGGGATCCCGGCCAGTCCCTGACAAGCATCCCCCCCGGACTCATCATGACCTGGATACTCACGGCTTTGAGCTTCGGAGGACTTTGGAAGCTCTGGAATACAAACCGGCCGGCCTGTACTTACCTCCTGATGTGGCTCGTCCTGTTTCCCGTCAGCTATTACTTCATCGTCGCCTTCGAACCACGCCACAGGGTACCCATTCTCTGGGCAACTTTTATACCGGGCTGGTACTACGCGCTCGAACTCCTCGGCGGCAACTGGGACTCCTTCCTCAACCCCCGTATGCGTGAACAAAACGCTAGATAGTTGGGCACTCAGGCCCGGTAGAGTTCAATCGTCCGAACTGAGGGACGATTGATCAGAGTGGTTCCTAGCGGAGGATTCGTGCTAACGTGACTTTCACCTCACCTCTATGCCGGTTCCTACTGCTGCAAAACCACGCCTCGCAGGCCGTTCGCGTCATTTGAAGAATGCAACCGACGCACTTTACATGCCGGCGGTTGCTGTTTCGATCCTCGTCTGGTTCACCTCAATTGCCGCTCCCTTATGGTTAGATGAAACCGCCACGTATTGGCAGATTAGCGCTGGGGCGGCGCAGGTTTGGGCGAGGCGGGGGGTGTTATTTCCCGCGTACAACTACATTCTTTGGGCTTGGTCGCAGGTTTTCGGCATCGCTGAGGTTACACTCAGGATTCCTTCGATCTTGGCAATGTTGGGAGCCGCACTAGTAATCTTCCGAATAGCACGGTTCTTCTTTGATCACGATGCTGCGCTCTTTGCGACGATCAGTTTCTGCCTCAACCCGATCGTTGTTAACGCGGCCAGCGACGCAAGACCATATGCATTCGCAGTGCTGGACCTCTCGCTTTGTGTTCTTGTGTTGCTGCAATGGACACGTACAAACCAGCTTCGCTATGCCGTGTGGCTGGGGGTTTTCATTGCCGGACTCTTCTACTTCCACTACCTGTTTGTACTGATGACACTGCCATTGGCGGTTCTGCTGGCTATCACCGCGAAGCCGAGCGACGCCAATCTATTTAGGAAACAGTTATCTATCGCAGGGGTCGTTCTTATTTTACTAACGATTCCAGTCCTGCCAGCAATCGTCGACCTATTTCACGCGGGTGGACAAATCGGGCAAATCGTCTTCGCGCCGAAGCCCCGCGTATTCCAAATCGCTTACGTCCTTAATGGTCTTCCATTCCTGAGCTTTGTGTCTCTGTTTCTTATAATCGCGGCGGGTGGACATGTCGCGGTGAACGAAGACAAATCCCTCTTTTCAACCGGGACAATTTGTCTGATGTTATGTGCCATTCCTCTGGGGATCCTTTTTGCGGTCAGTAGATGGACGAGCCTGAACGTCTTTGTGTACCGTTACACTCTGATGGCTGTGCCGGGCGTTGCGCTGTGCTGTGGTTACCTGTTCAACAGAATCGATTCGAAAATCTTCCGCTTGCTTGCCTGTCTTTTATTTCTGTTCGCGGGCATTTCACCCTACAAGTTCACAACGCATGCTCCGCACTTCTACAGTTGGAAGGAGGCCCTGGGTGTAGCCGATGCAACTGCCCACCGGGACGGTGCTCCGTTGTTGATCTGTAGTGATTTTGCCGAATCCAACTTCAGACGAATGCCGCAGGATCCATACCACGACCCCGCGTTTGCTCCCTTAAGCTATTACCATGTTTCGTCGCGAGTAGTTCCCTTACCCAGATCAGTCACTTCGGAAACGAAGCGTCAAGTAGACTCATTCCTGCAAACTAGTGTTCCTGAGCGACGACGATTTCTACTGCTGACCTATATCGGTTCGAAGGGCACAATCCGCTGGGTTGCTGAGCACACATCCGGTTCCTACTCGAGTAGGCCAATTGGGGTTTTCGATGATGTAACCGTTACTGAGTTCATTCTGAAGGACAATTAGAATATTAGGGACAAGTATTCGAGCCGTGGCGGTCTGACTGGCTGAGCAGCTAGCACCCGGAACAGAGACGAGGTTTCACGGAGCCGTGAATAGGCGAATACCCGAATTGGATGGCCTTCGAGGAGTAGCGATCATTCTCGTCGTCATCTTTCACTACACTTTCGACAATTTCGATTTTCGGACCCCGGTCGCGCAGATACTCAGACGGTTCATTGGAATTGGTTGGTGCGGAGTTGACTTGTTCTTTGTCTTGTCAATAGGGAGACGCAGACGAGCAGGAGAACAGAACTAACGATGTAATAAACTAGACAATTGCCACAGAAAATGTGACTCTCCTCAGAACTGGTTTGGTAGCTCTCCCCCGTCGAACTGGCCCAGAAAGAAATCTCATGATTTTGTGAGAGGTGAAGATGGGTTCGACCCAGCTTGAAACACCTTCCGCAGGCGCCTCACTTGCGAGTTCCTCCGCCCACCGCGCTGAACTCGGCCGGCGGTTGTTTCTGGCCAGTTTCTTGGCCC
The DNA here is from genome assembly GCA_032252755.1 of Terriglobia bacterium. NCBI lineage: Bacteria > Pseudomonadati > Acidobacteriota > Terriglobia > Terriglobia bacterium. Next base: position 7,555 of record JAVUPY010000022.1, on the reverse strand, counting down.
TCTATTTCGAGCTCCTGGTCATTCGCTATCTTTCGACCGAAATCAGGACTTTCGCGTACCTGAAGAATCTTCCTTTAATCGCCACTTTCCTCGGAATCGGGATGGGAATGATTCTCGGTAGTCGTACCGAGCGCCTCAGGCGTCCTTTCGCGGGTCTGGCCACGTTCTTCTTCCTGATGATCTGGATCTGCACGCAGACGGGCAGAAATCACTTTGGGCTGCCAAACAATGACTACGGCATCTGGAACAACTACTTCGAGGGCGGTGTTATGGGCACCGTTTCGTACTTTGTATTCGTCGGGGCCTTCCTCTATCTCGTCGTACGCTTCTTTGTACCTTTAGGTGGGATGGTCGGTCAGTACATGGCCGAAGAGCCTCGCCCACTTCGCGCATACGCGATCAATCTCTTCGGAAGCTTCGCGGGAATCGCGCTGTTCACACTTGTTTCGTTCCTGGGTAGCCCGCCGTGGGTCTGGTTAATGATCGGTTTTCTTCTCCTGTTACCCCTGCTACCGAAGTCTTATGTTGCGATGGGATTACTGACATTTACGGTAGTCCTCACCGCCACTTCGTTCCGACCGCACGTAAAGGAGTATTGGTCGCCGTATTACCACATTCTGCTGACTCCCGGTGAAGTTCCGTCCGGCGACACCGCACCGGCATATGACATACTCAGCGTTAACTACGATTACCATCAGAAGATTCTGAATCTGTCGAAAGACTTCCTCGCCCGCCATCCCGACCTGGAACCGAACCGAAGCGCCACAGCAAGTTACGATTTGCCCTTCAAACTGGCACCACGATCAAAGGACGTACTGATTGTTGGAGCAGGAACTGGCAACGATGTGGCTGCCGCCCTGAGAAACGGAGCCGACCACGTCGACGCGGTTGAAATCGATCCTATAATTCTTAAGCTGGGCAAGCGCTTCCACCCGGAGCACCCATACGACTCGCCGCGGGTTACGGCACACGTCAACGACGCACGGGCATTTTTCAAGCAAACGCGTCACAAGTACGATCTGATCCTCTTTGGCTATCTTGATTCGCACACGATGTTCAGCAGTTTCTCGAGCTTGCGACTGGACAACTACGTGTACACGAAGGAGAGCTTCGAGGAAGCACGGGCTCTTTTAAAGCCAGGCGGCTCGCTCATTCTCGCTTTCGCCAGTGGCGAATCGAACGTAACGCTAAGGATTTTTCGGACTTTGGAAGCGGCGTTCGGCACAAAACCGCGCGCCTATGACACGGGCTACGATAGCTCCGGCGTCGTTTTTGTAGAGGGAGCCGCCCAGGAATCCAACGTCGCCGGTTATCGAGAGATTACGAAGTGGGCCGACCAGTGGAACTTTGGCATCGCGAGTGATTCCTGGCCGTTTCTCTACTTGCCGAAACATCGCATTCCATGGCCAGTCTGGTCGGTTCTCGTGCTGGTTCTGATCGCGAGCTTTATTGCCGTGAGAAAGCTGGTTTCGATGCAGGGCGGCGTGACGGGGATGAACGTTCATTTCTTCCTTCTCGGTGCGGGATTCTTGCTGCTCGAAACGAAGGGCGTAACAGAGTTGTCGCTTCTGTTTGGTTCGACTTGGGCCGTAAATTCGGTCGTCATCGCCGCCTTTTTATGTATGGCGCTGTTAAGTAACCTCCTGGTCATGAAATGGCGTATCCTCGTCCCAGTTGCCTATGCCGCTTTGATCCTGACAGCGATGTTGACCACCATCTTTCCATACGCAGAACTGAATTCGCTCTCGCTTGGGATACGCATGCTTGTCGCAGGAGCGATCACCGCGGTCCCAGTCTTCTTTTCCGGAATCGTGTTCTCTCGCAGCCTGAGCGAGTCCACAAATGCAAATCAGGCTCTTGGCGTGAATCTCATCGGCGCAATTTTTGGTGGGGCGCTCGAAAGCACAGTTATGATCGGCGGAACCGGCATTCTTGGGCCAATCGCAATCCTGCTGTATATCGGCTCCGCTGTACCGCTCGTAATCACGAAGTCACACAACGCCGCCGTGACGAGCGCCGTAGGAACACACTAACCCTATCTAGTCGCTTTCTTTGACGATCACAATACTGGCTCAATTATTAGTGTACAAGCGTCGGTTCGTCCACGCGGTCGGTGTGAATGTGTAAGCCCTCTCGTCTTTTGATCGATGGAAATGGGTTGGGGTTTCGCCTTACCGACTCCCCGATGTCAACACATTGCAGTTATGATGGCGCCAAGGACCTCAGGAGCCACTCGTGCCAACCGATCTGCAAGCACCTGTTCCCCAGCAATCGTCGGTCGCCGCGTCTGCCCCGAACGCTGGCGGTTCGAAATGGCTCGCTGCCATTCTCCTGGTACTGATCTTTTGCCCTCTCTGGCACATCCACATCTTCAATCGGCGAATACCCCCTACCTACTCTGACCTCGTCCAGCGCTGGGTAGGGGCTCGCGCTGCTCTCGCGGGTAAAGATCCGTACTCCACCGAAGTTTTGCGCGACATCCTCGCCGCCGAATACGACCACTACCCGCCTCGCCCCCACGACCAAGGCGTCGCCCGGCAAGGCTTCCTCTATCCTGCGCACATCGTGCTGCTCCTCGCCCCGATCGCGCATTTCTCATGGGAGGCCGCGCGCACTGTCTTTCTCGCAACCTCTTTGGCCCTTCTGCTCCTCAGCGTTTTGATGTATCTGCGCACCTTTCACCCCAGCATCACTCGCACCCAAATCACCATCATTACCGTTCTCGCCATCATCAACTGGCCCGTCGTCTGGGGAGCCCGTTTCCAACAACCAACCCTTCTGGTCGCCGCCCTCATCTTCCTCGCCTGCGTCTGCTTGCGGCGCAACTGGCCAATACTCGCTGCAATCCTGCTCGCCATCGCTACGGTTAAGCCGCAAATCGCCGCACCGATCATCGCCTGGCTCATCCTCTGGTCTCTATTCCACCGAGCCTGGCGCTTCTTCGCCGCGTTCGCGATCACGCTCAGTCTTCTCCTGCTCGAGACCGAACGTATCGTCCCAGGCTGGTTCGGCAACTGGCGAGCCTCTCTCCAGGGATACCGCCAGGTCACCGACACTGACCTCCCGCTTCAGAATTTCCTCGGACACTGGGCCGGACTCATCCTTACCCTGTTTCTCGTGGCTGCTGGCATATTCGCGTTGTGGCGCTCGCGTAAGTCCGATATCTCTTCAAGCAACTGGTCGGTCTCGTTAAGTCTGGTACTGGCACTGACCGTGGTCCTCATCCCCACGCATTTCACACTGGTCTACAACCACATCCTGCTATTCCCAGCTTGTGTGACTTTGATCCTGGCCTCGCCCGCCGATCCCTATTCCAAGTTCGCGCGCCAGATCGCACTCGCGCTCCTCGGCACCATGTTCGCGCTTCCTGTAATCTCCGTCTCCATCGAAACATTGTGGAAGCCCTATCCCGTTGTGGACGGCCTGCCCTTCCTGACGAACTCCATTCTGCCTCCAGCAGTCGCTCTTGCCGTGCTCTGCCAGATGCTGCGGAAAGGCACACTCGTCCCCTCGGTCCGCAGAGCTGAAGGTGATTTCGCCTGAACCCGGAACGGAAGTTGCAGACACGCTGTATGGTGCGTGCGAGATGGCGACCTCGACATCCGTCCAAAATGCCAGGAGTGTCCCCTGTTCGATTCACGTTCTGCAATCGACGCGTCAGGCAGGCGCACTAGCGGAGCACAGCGAACAGACTGCTGTAATCATCTGTCCACACCGGGAACCCCGGTTTCACGTTGAGTGGGACCATATCGCTTGAGAGTGGACCAGGAAATTTTCCGACGAGTACCCATACGCTTCGGCCATTTTCCGGATCCATGGAATCGACCAGCCAGGCTTCTCTGCCGACGCTCGCCGCGAGTGCCGCCACAACCGGACTCAAGTCCAGAGACCTGTTGCTGATGTGAAACGCGAGAATGCCGGTTGCCGAGTTCAGGTGGCGGAGATAAACGGCGAGAGCCTCCCTGGTCAGGAGGTGAACGGGGATGTTGTCTCCGCTGAACGCATCGATTGCCAGGACGTCGAAGTCGCCCGGCTGCTTTTGCGCAAGTTCGCGCTCGAGCGACACGCGGGCGTCGCCCATGACCACGCTCACATGACCGTGGCAATCATGAAGGTACGTGAATAGTCTTTCCGGCCCCGAATACGCCAGACGGACGACGTCGGGATTAATCTCGTAGAAGCGAATTGAATCATCCCGGCGCGCATAAGCGGCGATGGTACCGACACCGAGACCTATCACCCCAATTCGCAACGGCTTTGCCGGGCTTGCATTAATCCTGTCGCGGAGCACCAGGCCGATGCCGCTCTGCGGCCCGTAATACCCGGTCGGCAACATTCGTTGCGAGGCGTCCGCATACTGAAAGCCGTGCAGCGTGCGTCCATGCCTCAGGAAAAGAGCTGGCGACGCAACGTTCAAACTCTTCATCACCGAGAGTACGCCGTAGAAATTGCGCGAAACCGCCACCGCACCGTGGAGATAGCCGATTGCCGGGAAGAACAGGATCGCGCCGAGAAGGACCAGGGTGAATGCCGCGGAAAAAAGTGCCGCTCGCAGCTTAGTCGCTGGAGATAAGGTTGCTTTGCTGGAGAGGAGGAATCCGAGCAGAATGACAATCGCAACGATTCCGATTACCAGTCCGACCTTGCTCGTTTTCAAAGCGGCCCAGAGGGGCCCCGCAAATACGGTCAAGGCGCAGAAAGCAAGCAGCAGCGGTTTCGGCAGATATATCCACGACGACGTGTCCAGAAGCGACAAGGCACAAAGCAGGGCCCAACATAACCATAGCCCCAGGTGAAATTCCCAATAACCTTCGAAAATAAGTGGGGAAATCAACGTAACACAAACAGCGCCAAATGCCGCTCCGGCCGCCAGATTTAGATAGAACCCGGTCAGGTATTTTGTTGATGGTTTCGCCCGTACCAACTCGCCATGACATACCAGGCACCCGGCAAACAGCGCAAAAGAGTAAATCAGGATCTGGACTGGCACACTTATCCCTCGCTCATACAGGGCAACGCTTATCACGACTGTGGCGGTAGCCAAAACCGATACCCAAAGTCCCCGCGAAATGTGCCTTTCGACTCCGAAACAGAGGACAAACGAAAGCAGGTATAACGAGAGCGGCAGCACCCACAGAAAAGGCACCACAGCAACTTCCTGGCAGATCTGATTCGTCGTCGCCAGGAAGAGAATTGAGCCACAACATGACAGCAGGAGCCAAACGAGTTTGCGTCTCCAGCTTGGCTTATGCTCTGTGTCGGCTGACTGCGAGGGGCGGAAGACCGGATACTGCGCCGCAATACATGCGACCGTAACTGCGCCACAGCCAAACAGCAGGAAACTCACTGACCACCAAACGGCTTGTGTTCTCAGGGTAGAGTGTGGCTCGAAAAGTACTGGATATGTCAGCAGTGCGATCACCGAACCTGCATTTGACAGAGCGTACAACTTGTAAGGCAGGCCGTTATTCATTCGTCCCCACCAGGCCTGGAGAAGAGGTCCTGTGGTTGAGAGCAGAAAGAACGGCAACGCGACGCTCAGGAGTAAGACTACGAAGATGTGCCAGATCGGAAACAGGCTATCGGGCGGCCGCAGTCGTTGGTCGGGTAGAAGTGGTACGTGCCAGGCAGACCCTTGCCAAACAAGGAGTCCGAACGCCGAAGCGGTTACCAGGCCGTGCACCACCATCTGCACGCGCGGCGATGCGTACGACTCAAGGATGAATGCGTATCCGTAGCCGAGCAGCAGCAAGATCTGGAACACCAGCATGCACGTGGTGAACACCGCCGGAGTTCCGCCAAACCAGGGCAGAATGTACTTGGCTATTACAAGCTCAACCTGAAACAGTAGAAATGCGCTGAGAAATACAACCAGGTAAACCAGGACACTCGTCGGAACGGAAGGTTTCCTGAGAGCCGTCGCTTCCCCAAATAGTGTTTCGCGCTTCGAGTCCTGCACTTCGATGTTCACAGCCCAGTCGCCGCCCGTTTGAGCCATCCAGCAAAAGCATCGTGGATGGACTGAAGCGTCGATTGTACCCTCTCCAGGCAATCCTCATCCTGAGGAACCACACTCCACGGACGGCTTTGTTGCGGGGGTAACCCACGATTGGGCAGGTCGCTGCTCCGCTAGCTTGAGATTAGGCCTGGCTGTTGGTCGAGTTGAGGCGCAACTGCCACCGCTGCCTCTTTCCCCATCCGAACGCAGTCTGGCACTCCGATCCCGTGGAACGCGTTCCCGCCGATCGCGAGGTTAGGAATCTTCCGAACCGTCTGTTCGATGCGTGCCACCCGCGCCATGTGACCGGGCGTGTACTGTGCCATAGCTCCACGCCATCGATAGATCCGAACGAAGCGAGGTTCCGCTTTAAGTCCCAAGACCTCTCTGAGCTCGCGCAAAACCGTTGAGGTTATCACTTCTTCGCTCAGTTCGACTGTCGCAGCTTCCTTCGCTCCGCCAAGGAAGCACCTCAGCAGACCTTTATCTGCGGGAGCGCGGTAGGAGAATTTGTTGTGGACGAAGGTGCAGGCGCGCATGCGCCGGTTTTCCGTGCGCGGAACGAGGAAGCCGAATCCGGGCGGCAGCTTCGCGAGATCCTTCATTGCATAACCCAAAACGCAAGTCGCCGACGAACTGTATTGCGTAGCAGCGAGATCCTCTCCGAGTTGAGCGTCCGTCGGTGCAAGAAGTTTCCCGGCGACGTTCGCCGGCGTCGCAAAGATGAGGGCGTCAAACTGCTCCTCACCCTGATCGCTCTCGATCTTCCACCGGCATTCCGTCCTCGAAACCGCGTCGACGCGAACGCCAGTCCGGATCCACTCGCGTGTCAGTCGCCCGACGACGGTATCCACCAATTCCTGCATTCCATTTCTGAGCGATGTGAACAGCGGTCGTGGCGGCGCATTCTTCGCCATCTCGCGCATACGTTTTCGCGCCGCTAGCATTGCGCGGCTCAACGAACCGTACTTCTCTTCCATCTCGACGAAGCGCGGAAGGACGGCCCTTGCGCTTAGCGAAGCCGAGTCTCCGCCGTAGACCCCGGCGAGCAGCGGGTCCGCGAGGCGATCAACGACTTCCTGCCCGAAGTGCCGCTCGACCATTTCCGCGACGGTCTCGTCCTTCTCCATCGGTCGCGGGGGATGGAACAGCTCCCGTGCCATTCGAATCTTTGTTCCCCACGAGAACAGGGGCGAGAATGCCGTCGGCAGTATCTTCGTTGGCACCATGAACATCAGGCCATCCGGCATCTCGATCAGCCGATTGTTTACGACGATGTAGGTTCTGCGGAGGTGGTCGTTCGAGCCGATCAGGTCGCCATCAATCCCGAGTTCTTTGCAGAGCACTGCTGCGGCGGGTTTCTCGGACAGGAACGAATCTGGCCCAGCCTCTACCAGGCAGTCGTCGACCCGTTCCGAGTAGAGCGACCCACCGAGCCGCGAAGAAGCTTCGAACAGCCGGTACTCCAGCTCTTTGCCGGCAATGCGCTCCTTCTCGAGGTAGAACGCCGCCGAGAGGCCGGTGATACCGCCGCCGATGATGGCAATCTTCTTCATC
>JAVUPY010000021.1 GCA_032252755.1 Terriglobia bacterium | reverse complement strand
TGGTGATCGCCGCAGAGCGCGTCTGCTCCACAGCGCGAAGAACGCGGGAGAGAAGCGATGAAGCGTTATCTGGGAGTGGACCTGCATCGGACGCAGTTCACCGTATGCACACGATTGGAAAATGGCCGGACGTATCTGCGGCAGTGGCCGATGCGAGAGCTGAAGCTGTTCGCCGCACAGCTAAGGAAAGACGATGAGATCGCCGTGGAAGCCACCGGCAGCACGCGGCTGTTCCATGACGCAGTTATCGAGCATGTGGCGCGGGTGGCGGTCGTGAACCCAGCCCAGTTCAAGGTGATCAGCCAGTCGGTGAAGAAGACCGACAAGAACGACGCCGAATTGCTGGCGTTGTATCTGGCGAAAGACTTGTTGCCGGAGGTGCGAATGAAAGAGCCGAACCAAAGAAATATGGCACATCTGGCGCAGACGCGCGATCTGCTGGTGAAGCAGCGGTCGGCGCTGAAGGCCAAGATCAACAACCTGCTTTCCGCCGAAGGGATCAACCTGAAGAAAGAAGCACTGTCCAGCAACAAGGCCCTGGATCGTGTGCTGGCGCTGCCGCTCTCGCCGATCGTAGCGGCGGAGGCGCGGGTTCTGGTCGCGCAGATTCGTTCTCTCACCGGCAGCATCGCCGAGCTGGAGGAGCTGATCGAAGAAGAAGGGCCAAAGCTGGCTGGCCACGAAAACCTGATGAGCATCAAGGGCATCGGCCCGGTCAGCGCAGCGGTGCTGTTGAGCGCCATCGGGCGTATCGATGACTTCGACAATCCCGGCAAGCTGGCTGCGTATTTCGGCCTGGTGCCAAGAGTACAGAACTCCAACCAAACGGAACGCTCCGGGCGCATCACCAAGCAGGGCAACAAGCTGGCGCGCACCGCGCTGGTACAGTGCGCGCTCATCGCCAAACGATACAGCTCTTTCCTGCAGCAGTTCTATCAACGCATCCAGCGCCGCCGCGGGGGAGGCAAGGCCAACATCGCACTGGCGCGCAAATTCCTGGGAGTCATCTACTACACCCTCAAAAATAACTGGGTCTTCGAGGACTTCCCCAACTTCGTCCTGGCCCCCTGAAAACAGGCCACAACTATAGCATGAGTAGACAACTATTCATGGGAGATTACATGTCTGACTATAAGCATCCAGAAGGGCTGGTCTCGACGGAATGGGCTACGGAACATCGGAATGACCCAACGATTCAGATGGTCGAAGTGGACGTGGACACCACTGCCTATGACCAGGGACATATCCCAGGAGCGGTAGGATGGAATTGGCAGACGCAGCTGCAGGACAATATCCGGCGCGATCTGATCCAGAAATCTTCGCTCGAAGAGTTGCTGGGAAAATCGGGAATTTGGAATGACACCACAATTCTGCTTTACGGGGACAACAATCTGCTTTACGGGGACAACAACAATTGGTTTGCCGCCTACGCTTTCTGGCAGCTGAAATTTTACGGTCACAAGGACGTTCGGCTCATTGATGGAGGCCGCAAGAAGTGGATTGCGGAAAAGCGTACGCTCACAACCGAGGTGCCAAAAATCGCGCGGGTTTCCTATCATGCAAGTGAACCGGATGAGTCAATCCGCGCGCGCAAAGAGCAGGTCTTTGCCGTCGTCAGTAAGAAAAGTGGTGCCAAATTGGTGGATGTCCGCTCAGTGAACGAGTTCACCGGTAAAGTGATTGCTCCTCCGGGAATGTCTGAAACGGCTCTGCGTGGCGGTCATATTCCGGGCGCCGCCAATATTCCGTGGTCACAAGCAACCAACGAGGACGGCACATTCAAATCGGTGGATGCCTTGAGAAAGCTATACGAGGGGAACGGTGTCGATGGACGCGGCGAAGTCATCTCCTACTGCCGTATCGGCGAGCGCAGCGCGCACAGCTGGTTCGCTCTGAAATATCTGCTTGGCTATAAGGACGTGAAGAATTACGACGGCTCCTGGACCGAATGGGGCAATTTGGTCGGTGCACCCATTGAGAAGGAAATCGTTAAGGCTGCCGGTTAAATCGGGACGGCAAAAGGGCAACAATAATTGAGTAGCCTCGAAGCAACGGAAGGAGCGGTTTCGATGATTGCCAAGAGACAATCGGCAGCCTTACCACACACTGGCATCGCAACCTTCTGCAAGGCTCCATACGTTTTCGAGGCGGCAGAGATGAATGCCGAGGTTGCGGTGCTCGGCATTCCGTTCGACAATATGGCTTCCATGCGACCGGGCTGCCGTCAGGCGCCGCGAGCGCTCCGAGACGCCTCCACCCGATTTGGGTGGCTCGGGGAGCCGGCGGGAGCGTCTGGGTACTTCGACATCGGACAAAATGCCACATTATTATCCGGTGTTCGCATCGTGGATGCCGGCGACGTGGATGTACGACTCGACGCAACAGTTACGCGCGAACGAACTACCTCGCATGCCCGCTCCATCATTGACCGCAGTCTCCTTCTGGCCTCCATCGGCGGAGACCACTCAGTTAGTTTTCCACTGCTGACCGCGTTTGAGAAGTTCGGACCGCTCACGGTGGTCTTGCTGGACGCTCATCTGGACTATCGCAATAAGTCGATGGATATGGAGTTCACTAACAACAGCCCTTTCCGGCGCATCCATGAGTTGTCCTTTGTCAAGCGCATCGTGACCATCGGAGTCCGAGGCATCAAGAGCACGGATCGCGAATATCGCGAAACCCTGGATCATGGCAATCTGGTCTTCCCAATGGAGCGTGTTCACGATGAGGGAATCGCCGCGGTCGTCAGCGAAATTGGGGACCTTGGAAATTACTACGTGAGCCTGGACATCGACGCACTCGATCCTTCGATCGCTCCTGGTACTGAGAGCCCGGAAGCGGACGGCTTAAGTTTCCGGCAGGCCAAACAGTTGCTCCACGGAATCGCGAGATACGGCAAGCTTGTCGGCGTGGACATTGTCGAAGTGAATCCATATCTCGATCATGCTGAGCTCACGCAGCACATCTCCGTGCAACTATTGCTCGAGGCCATCGCTTCAGGCTTTCCAACTACCGCCGGAGCGCCACGAAAATGACCCGCACTTCAAGAACCCACCCTGTCGCACATGGAACACATCGTCATCTGATTAGGGCGTGTTAACACTATCTGAGTGCTTCGACGATAAGAGCGAAGTGCAGGAAGGCCATGAAGACGACGTCGAGTTTTTCGAAGCGGGAGAAGATTCTGCGGAAGCCTTTGAGTCGCCGGAAGAGCCGCTCGATTTCATT
>JAVUPY010000020.1 GCA_032252755.1 Terriglobia bacterium | reverse complement strand
CTAGCGGACTTGAGCAACGCTATTTTCGTGAGAAGTTACTCGCCGAAACGCTGATGCGAACTCAGACACCTTTCACTTCAAAAACGGTCTGATCGGCGAATTGCGCATCCGCAGTGAGAAGCAGAGCCAACCACCCTATTTACGGAGTTCTAATATGCCGACTTCTAATCTCCGAGGTACTGCATGAGCCAGTACAAAGGAGGAGGAGGATGTCACTACAGGCATAAATTGGCCGGGCCTCCAATCATAAGTTGGCCGGAATTCGTGGGTTTCAGTGGATTCTGTTCGCTAAAGTTTCGGCATTCCAAGGATAAGTTGGCCGCGAGTTCTGTGTTCCAAGCAAATCTTGGCCGCGGGTGCTCGATCGCTTTTCGCGGTAATCACCGTTCGATGAGATTGTTGACGCTGGTGAGCATCCGTCGCTGCAGCGAACTTTTCCTTTATAGCCAAGAGGAATCCGCCGCTCAGAAGCACCCATGGGGAGACGGGGTGCGGGAGGGCGAACTTCCGGTAAAGGTCAGAGTGGCCTATAAACCACTCGGATCGCACCAATAGAGTGCGTTAGAGTCGAGACCCCTTAAATCAGACGAGAATCCACAGCGATGCAGACGGCTACTCGGTCCTTAGCGCGGTCATCGGCTCAACGCGAGAGCTTCGCCAGGCCGGAATGAGAGCTGCGATCGTCGTCACGGCTCCCAGGATCGAAATAGTCAGCAGAAGCGTCTCCACATCGAGTGCACGAACGCCGAAAAGCAACCCCGCGAGCAACCGCCCCACCATCGCCGAACCAAGCACACCTGCAATTGCACCAATCAGTGTTAACCGAATCCCTTCTGAAACCACCAGTCCCACAATGCTCTTCCGCGTGGCGCCAAGTGCCATCCGTATTCCCACCTCACGAATCCGCCTCGCCGCAAGAAACGAAATCAGTCCGTAAATCCCGAACGACGAAAGCACCAGTGCCGCTCCGCCGAAGAACACGAGCACAGTAAATAACAAACTGCGCAGTGCTATTGTGCCTCCGATCAGCTCCGGCATCGATTGCACAAAGAACACGCCCTGGCTCGCATCCACGCTCGCTACTGCGTCCTTAATGAATCGCGCCACATCTCGCGCGGAACCAGGACTCTTCACCACTACAAAATTGACGTATCCTGTCGATTGGTCCGCTGGAATGAACACTCCCGGTCGTGCAGCCATATCAAGCGATATGTTGCGCATCGGCGCCAGAACTCCGACGACGCGCCGCCACACCGGCTTTGCAGGATCGTCAACATTGATCATCTGCCCGATCGGGTTCTCGCCCGGCCACAACGTCCTTGCCAGGTTTTCGTCGACCACCACTATCTTCGGAGCATCGCGCGTGTCCGTCTTCGCGATCAATCGCCCGCGGATCAGCCGCACTCCCATCGCTTCCAGATATCCCGAAGAGACGTCATTGGAATCCGCATCGATCCCCGCGCTACCGCCGTTGAACATGCCCTCAGACTGCGCCTTCATGTCGTCGTATTGCCCCACAAACGGGAACCCCGTCGACACACCGGCACTCTCGATCTGTGGCGTGCTCCTCAGCTTGTCGAGCACTTTGCTAAAGAACACTTGCCGTCTCTCGAACTGCCCGTATTGAGAAGCAGGAAGCACTGTCACGGCGTAGAACACATGCTCGGCGCGGTAGCCAGCATTCGTCGACAGGAGATTTACCAGCGTGCGCAGCATCAATCCGGCCACGCACAGCAGCACCACCGAAACCGCAACCTGCCCCGCAACCAAGGAGCTGCGTAGCCTCGTGCGCGGGCGGCCCATGCTCGTGCGCGAAGCCTCAGACAATACATCTCTAGGCGAGCGCCCCAGAACCTGCAGCGCATTCAATCCTCCGATCAGCACGCCGCAGGCGATCGCCAGCAGCGCAGCAAAAAGCACGGCGCTGAAATCGATGCTCGTATTCGCCAGACGCGGCACATCAATGGGCGCGAGATGCAGGAGAAGTTTCAGGCTTGCCGCCGCAACCGGCACACCCAGGAGACATCCGCAAAAGCACAACAGAACGCCCTCGAACATCGGGATTCGCGCCACCTGCCAGCTGCTGCCGCCCAATGCCATGCGGATCGCGAGCTCGCCGCTTCGTGCTGCTCCTCGCGCCAGCAGCAGGCCGGCAACATTCGCGCAGGCCAGCAGAAGCATCAAACCTGTAGCAGCCAGCAGTGCAAGCAAAGGTCCGTTCAATCCCCTCACCGTCTGCTGGCGCAACGAAAATATTCGCGCGCTCTCGTCGCGATTCGTCTTCGGATATTCGCGCTCCAACGAGCGGCACGCATTTTCGAGCTGTGCTTGGGCCTCGCTCAACGTGATGCCGGGCTTCAGCTTCGCAATTACACCCGCATCCGGCGCGCCATGCTGTTCCTTGGCAAGATCGACGGCCAGCGGCATCCAATGTTGCATCTGGTCCGTTGGCAATCGCGCGGTGGTCCCCAACTTCAGCGGAAAATTGAAGCCTGGGGGCATGACCCCGACCACTTCGTAGCTCTCGTTATCCAAATGAATCGTCTTCCCGACAATTTGCCGATCGGCTCCGAAGCGCCGTCGCCATAGATCATCGCTGAGGATGACGACGTGGTCATTTCCCGGCAGATCGTGATCCGCCGAAAACCAATTTCCCAATTCCGGACGCACTCCCAGCATCGGCCACAGATTGGCTGTCACGCGAAGCCCGTATTTGGATTCCGCCTGGCCGTTCCCGGTGAGGTTACGCAGATCGTAGTGATACATCGCCACGTCCTGAAAAGCCGGAACTGTGGTCTTCCAGTCCAGTGCATCCCTCATCGGGGCACTCCAGCCGTTCAGAGCGCCCGTTTTCGGGAACCAGCTCACAATCTGCACGAGCCGCACGGGATCGCGGAATGGCAATGGGTTGAGCAGCACATTCCGGACAACACTGAAAATGGCAACGCTGACGCCCAAACCCGCAGCGAGCACCAAAACAACAGTTGTCGCGAAGGCGGGCGCTCTACGGATCTGGCGCCACGCCTGCCGCAGATCGCCTCGAATGGATTCCGTTGATATTGGACGAGGAGCTTTTTGTAGCATCCTGGATCGCGCTCCTACGCAGGCTGTGTCGCGCGCATAAAGCTCAAATGATTGGTTGACTCGTTTTCAGCTAGCCCGATCAGCTCGTTTACACAGACGGAGAACGACACTAAACGGCAGCGAAAATATTATAAGGCGAGCGGACTTTCCCCGGTTCAGGTGAACTGAATCACGCACGCGTAGAGGTATCCAGCACAAGCAACTCCTGGTCAGAAACCTACCTCGCTCGCAAATGGTTGCAAGCCTCACTGGCCAACCGGAATTACAACCATAAAATGGCCATTCTGGCCAACTTATGGTTGTAGTGACAGAGGACCTCATGCCGCCGTGGGCGCCCCCATGAACGCGGACATGCGGGCGAGGATGTCATCGGCGCTTGGTCCGTCAATTGGATCTGCCGCTTCGCGGCTGTGCAGCAGGCCATCCATTTCGGCGACGATGTTGGCGGCATCGGTGGCCGTCGTGACACGCAGAAGGTCATGCTTCTTGAGGTCCTGAGCGGAGTAGTTGCACAGCCGCCCTTTGACTTGCTCCGCAAAACGGTTGAGGTCCGTATCGCCATTGACGTTAAGCCGCGGTAGGATCTCCACCAGGTCTAGAACATTGGTTACCAGCGAGCCGTGGAAGCGCGACTCCGGCTCATTGAGCCGGTCGACCATGTGGGCGACCACCTCGCGTAGCCGCTTCCAGAGGTCTTCCGTTCCGCGCATCAGCGATTCGCGGACGTTGGCATCGATCTCGCGCGAGACCCGCGCCTGCTCCTCGGCCGACATCTGGACGCGGAAGTCGGCCCCGGACGGAATGGGCAGCACTTCGAGTTTGACGCCAAACTTCGTCCGCAGCTTGTCGGCACTTGGGTAGTCTTCCTCGCGGAAGAGCCCGTTCAACTCCGGCCTGACCTGCTCGATGTACTGGGGGTAGACGCCGAGGAAGCTTTCCACTCCCTGTTCGAAGCCGGCCTCGAACTCGCGCATGCGCGCCATGAGATCGAAGTAGAAGTTCGCCGGCAGCAATCGAAACCCTTCGTCCGACCAGGGCAGCGTGATTTTATAGAAGTGCTGCCGGATCTGGCCGGCGAGCGTGCGCAGTTCGTCCAACTTGTCCGCGCCACGCAGCAGTTGCTTGTTGTAACGGCCTGCGCCCTGGTGCGCACCATGTTGATCGGCGACGTCTCGGCTGACCTTGCGATCGTGTTTGACGGCCGTCCAGATGCTGATGTGGACGGCGGCGAGCATTGCCTTTTCTGTAATCATTGGATGGCCTCCCGGCATTCCACTCCGAAGCGAACGAATTCTGGAGTGTGGGTTATGGCGGTGTCCCGCGCCGCCGCGTCGCGCATTGCCATCACCCGCATTTCGGTTGGCATTCGGTCGAGATACGCGATTGCTCTCCCTACCGAGGTGTCGCTCATGGCCCTTCCCAGGGCTGTAGCAATGGCGATTTGCGCGGAAGGCTCCGTGGGAAGCGGCGCCATCGTGGGGTTCAGAAGGATCTCGTCGATCGAAGGCAACTGTCGAAACAGCCGAATGAATGCGACAAGCTCCGAAGCCGCTGCCGGCCCCACGGTTCCATCCAGGAGTTGCGCCTCAAACTCGCTGGCCCCCGAGAGAAACTGCGTCTTCTGACGACGGGCGATACCGCAAAGCACCTGTGAGGCCATCTCCCAGGAACGCGGAGTGGGCCAAGCGTTGGCGTCCGACGTCGCGTCCGCCGTATGCAGAAACTCAGGCTTGAAGCGGAGAAAGGCGATGATCTCGGGACGGACTTGGGCCTTCACCGCCCAACGGCACCAGTCGTCGAGATCAGGTTCAAGGTCTAAATGCACGAACCGGTTGCGAAGCGGTCGTGGCATCGCGAAGTGAACGCCACGCTCGGAGGCAGGATTCCCGGCTGCGATGACCACCCAGCCGTCAGGCAGCACATACTCGCCGAGCCTGCGATCAAGCACTAGCTGATAGCAGCCAGCCTGGGTCATCTGCGGCGCGGAGGTCAACTCATCGAGAAAGAGAATGCCTTTGCCTGTAGTGGGAAGAAACTTGGGCGGCACCCATTCGGTCTGGTCTTCGGCGATCCGCGGCAGTCCCCGGAGATCGACCGGATCAAGCTGCACAGCGCGCACGTCGAGAAAGTCGTAGTCGAGATCGTTGGCCACCTGAGCAACGATCTGCGACTTACCAACTCCGCATGCACCCCAGATGTGCAGGGGCACACGTTCACCAATGAGCGCATGAAGCGCCTCATAGAGTTTCAATGGTTTCATGGGATTTCCTTTGAGGATTGAGGTAGGAGAATGATCCTGCAAGCTTCCTTGAAGCGGGCGTCAGATCTGGGTTACGGCCGCGAAAAGTAGCCATATACGCAGCGCGCTCCGCCACGCGAGCAGTTGTGGGTGTCATAGAGGACGCCGTCGATCACCGCAGTGAGGTGC
>JAVUPY010000019.1 GCA_032252755.1 Terriglobia bacterium | reverse complement strand
AGTTCGTCTGGTTCCATCGGCGTTCCTTCCAGCACCAGCCCGTTCCATGTGTAGTACGCCCCCGTTGGCATCGCCAACCGAAATCCCTTGCCGACTTTGACGGAAGTTGCGGAGAGGAGACGACCAGCCGTTTTCTCCCCGTCAATTGTGGCGAGGTGATTCTCTCGCGCAAACGCGACAATCATTTCCGCGGCGCTTGCGGTGTGGCGGTTCACCAGGAGAACGACCCTCCCATGAAATGATTTCTCGCCCAACCCCTCGGTTTGAAGCACAATGGGCTTTTTCGTCATCATTGCAGGCCCAAACTGCAAGGCAAGCCGCCACAGGGTTTTGGTTGAAGACGGGATTTGTGAGAATCGATGGAAACTGCGTTTCTCTGATTCGAGATTAGCTGTGACACGGCGCCTGTCGAGCGCAAAGCCAACGGGAATTTTGTTGGGCGTGATCATGCTCATTACACGAAGCGCGCCGATCCCTCCGCCGGTGTTGCCACGCAGGTCGATGATGAGGCTATCGGCCGCGCCCAGCTTCTCGACGGCGCGGGAGATCTCGTTCGCAACCTCGACCCCAATCATTCCCGGAAACATTGCAATCTTCAGGTAGCCCAACCCGTCACCGAGCTGCCGCGCCTCGACGAGCGTGGGCTCGATGAAGTGGAGTTTCTTCCCCTTGGGCCGCGCTACCTCAACGGAAACAGTGCGTCGCTGGTCGCTTCTGTCTACAAATTCCACACTTGTTTGCTTGCCCATAGCGAATACGGGATGTTCCGGCGGAGTCATCTCCCGGCCATCGACATTGAGAAGGATGTCCCCAGGTTCAATGCCGGCGTTCGCTGCTGCTCCTCCTGCGTGGACATCCTGAAAAATCCAGCGTTTTCCATAAGGTGTCTCGTCTTCAAGATAAGTTGCGCTGAGTGCAGCCCGGCTCGACGCTCTGCGGGCACTGCTGTGAAAGAAGCCCAAATGGGAGGTGTGCAGTTCCGACAACAAATCACCCATGGCCTTCTCAAATGTGTCCGCGGCGCCAGAGCTCTCGATCAAAGGCCGGTGCCGCTCCACGGCGGCCTGCCAATCGCCAGTCAGCCTTTCAGGCGAATAGAACCGCTTGCGCAGAGCGGCAAGGACGTTTTCGAGGATTGCGTGCCGGTCACGCAGTGAAAGTTGTATAGGCAATGTTGCGCTCGCAGCCGGCTTCAATGTCATCGGGTGCTCCTGGACGAATTTGTCGATTTTGTCGCGCTGAAAAGGCTGCCGCTCGGTTCGCCGTCGAGTTGGAAGCCGGCCCAATAGTACGGTGGCGCGCCCGTCTTGAGCATTTCGAGTTGCGCTTGCCTGAGTGCCTCTGCCTTTCCCTCGTGACGGCCGAGGTGCTCGTAGAAGTTGGCCATCAGTCGGGCGGTCGCGTGATCTTCAAGTTCCCAAAGCGTTGACACGACGCTCTGAGCGCCCGCCTCAACGAATGCATTCACGATGTTTTCCACACCCTCCTCGCCCACTGGCCCTATGCCGGTGTCACAGGCCGAGAGTGTGACAAGATCGGCATTGATACGGAGGTTTCTGATCTCGCGCACCTGGAGAAGACCGTCGTTCTTGGCCGGATTCTCCGGAGCGAAGACAAGCGCGGAACGATCTGAGATCTCGGAATCGACATACCCGTGAAGAGCCAGGTGAATAACGTTGTATTGGCTCAGCGGAAGCTGCTTGAAGTTTGTCTCCGTCGCTCTCGCGCCCAAAAGAATGGTGCTGGGCTTGGGGAGGTCGGTTGCAATGTTCTCAACCTCCTGCCGGCTCTCGGGCAGTGCGACAAACTCGCGCTGTTCGGGTCCAGAAATGGCCCGGCTAATGCGCGCAAGGAACGTGGCCTGGGGAGCTTTCGATGTCCATGCCGCGACTCCAACATACGGAAGATCGTCTCGAATCACCTGATCGGATCGATGCCTGAGCATACTGAACACGGTTCCCGAGGGCGCGACCGTGACCAGATGGGAAATCAGAATGTACTGCCCGGCATTCACCAAAGCAGAGAATGGCAGAAGGTGGAGCTTGCCATCTGGCACCACGATCAAATCCTGCTTCTCCTTGAATTCCGGGATTGCGCCGAGCAGCCCGTCGTAGAGCCGTTGCCCGAGAGCAGGGTCCGTCGTCTGTTGCTTCAGAGTGGAGCGATACTCCGTCGCTTCCTTCTCCAGCAGGTCTCTTGGCGGGAGACTGTACCGGCGGACTGAATTGCGTGTCACGGCGAGCGCGTAGGAGTCTGGATCATCCAGCACATACTCGACAAGTAGCTCAGATGCCCGCAGGCTGTGCTGAAGTTCGCTCAGTGCGACAGGCACCGGCGCCGGATCGTTTGACAATGGCTCCGTGCCGAGCTGCTGTTCGGTGCTGTAGATCGCTTCGAGAATGTGCGCTCTGGAACCCGAATCGTCTGTGTTCAGCAATTGGATATTGAGCTTGGTGAGGTTCTGTTCGGTGGCATCGGGTTCATGCGGCAAAATGACCTCATGATGTGAGAGACCTTGAGCTTCCACCCGACCGCGCGCTCGCTCAATTGCTCGGAAGGCGTCCACTGTGCGGCCCTGGTTGCTTAAAGACACAAAGTATCCCGCGTACACGATGCTGAGATCATTCAGCAATTGGCGCTCAGCGGTCGGCGTGGGAACTTTGCTGAGGAGCGCATCCAAGAGATCCGCGCTTTTCTCATACAGTTCGTTCGATGCCTTTGTGTTGCCAAGGCGGGCCATGATCTCTGCCTTGATCGCGAGATCCCTTGGAACGAAATACAACTCGTCGGGGATGCGCTCGTTGGACGCAATGGCTTCGTTGATTGCGCTCAATGCCGGTTGCAATGCGCCTTGATGCAGGTACGCCGTTGCGAGTGAACCGTCTACCTGGGTCAAGCCGCGCCAATACGAAAGTTGCTTGGCGTATTGAACTGCTTGACCGTAGTCGGACACCGCCTGATCCCATTGGCCCATTCGCTCGTAGACGCCAGCCCTGGTTTGGTAAAGCTCATAGAGATGCCCGGCAAGGTGGTAGCCGCTCACTCGCTGCATCTCTTCGCCTGCCAGCGCCAGCGCTTCCCTGTTCTCTCCGAGGCCGCTGAGAGCCTCGATTTTTGCGGTAATGGCAATCGTCGGGTACGCGGCCCCGTGAGTCTTCCCGGCAACTTTGATGGCCTCATTGAGCGGTCCAAGGGCTTCCTGGTACTTGTGCATTTCCACCAGGCCCGCGCCATACATACTGGCGTACCGAATGTGGGCGCCGGGATCGGCGGCCTTCGCAACCATCCATGCCTTGACCACATTCTTTTTGGCAGTTGCCATGTCGCCGAGCAAAAATGCCGCAATCCCTTGCTCGCCCATTGCTCTGGACGCCAGCAGATATTGGTGCTGGCGCAGTGCCAGTGCCTCCACATCTGCCCATGTCTTCCTCGCCATCCCGGCGTCATAATTCACTTCAAACATCCCAAGAATGGTCAGGATGCGAAGACGTGTTTCAGGATCCTTCGCTTCCGGGAGATCCAGATCCTTTCGAAGCAGGGCAATTTGGCTTGGGATCGAAGTGGAGGATTCGCTATGTGCCGGCATTTGGCTGACACGCGCGTAAAGGGCCTTGGAGAGCTGATGCCTTTGAATGAATTCCTGCTCGGCTTGCCGGTAAAGAGGTTCTGCCTCAATCCAACTGTTGAGCCACGACATCTCATCGGCTCGCTTCAGCAGCTCCTCTGGAGTGTCGAAACTTGACTGCCGGAAAACTTGATACCCGACAACACTCAGAAGGACGGCAAGCAGCAAGCCAGTAGCAATGCGAAAGGTGGGAGAGGCGATTCGCATAGCGCCCGATCACTTTGGCCCCTATACTGCCATATCATCGCTTGCAAATCAACATATCTCGCCATAAACCATTGAAAATATTTAACCTACGTTCTCTCGGCCCATCTCAACGATCTACCCTGGGCTCAGCTCAAGAGAAATCCACATTGCAGTTTCGCCTTTTCTTCTCCTATACTGGCACTCGTGTTCAACCTTCCACAAACTCGGCACTGCGACTTCACGATCCGCTGCAAGAAGTGCGGTGAGAACATCCCGGCTCCGGTAGGCACCATGCCGGATTCGTGGATTGCCGCACAGTGCCCGCTTTGCGGAGAGAAGAGAAACTACCTTCCATCTGAGATTTTCCAAGGCAAACTCTCGCACAGACTTGGTCCCAAACCGGTGCGAACCGCGGTGCACTGATGGGCGAGATGAAGCGAGCCATTGCGCGCGAACGTGAGGCCTGGGCGGAGCAAATGCAAGAGCAGACGCGCATGAAGTCGACACTGGTCATTGCCGCCGCGATCATTGCGGCGGTTCGTCTAGCCCGTGACCCGGATATCAGCCGACCTTCTCCTCGTCTCACCGCCGTGGTGTCCGAAAGCGTGAGTCTGGCACGCATGATTTTGGACCGAGTGGGCAGACAGTGAAGTGCTAGCCTCAGTTCATGTGCGGGCGGTACGGGCGGAGAGCGGACAAGCAGCGGATCGCAGAGTGGCTCCCTAGGCGTCCCCTATCGAGCAGCAAAGCAGCGCGTCGATGGAACTGACGATTGTGGGACCGATGCGGTCGCTTTTCATCTTCGAATTCCTGTCGAAACCAATATCGTTTCGTCAGACGTCTTGCCTGAAGAAAGTACCGTGGATCTCCTCCACGTCCAAACCTGCTTTAGGAGCTTGTTGAAATAGGTACCCTGTGTGCATCGTTGCACGTGAGCTATTCGTCTTATAAGCATGCGTGGAGACGAGCGAGTACAGGAGGGGATGTTCAGCTATGTTTCGTTGGAGCAGCGTGTGCCGCAAGATCATCCGCTGCGAGCGGTTCGCAAGCTGACGGATACGGTGCTTCGGAGTTTGAGCCCTGAGTTTGATGCGTTGTACGCGGACTCGGGGCGGCCATCGATCGCGCCGGAGTACATACTGCGTGCGCTGTTGTTGCAGGTGTTCTACTCGGTGCGTTCTGAGCGGTTGCTGGTCGAGCAGATCGATTACAACCTTCTGTTTCGCTGGTTTGTTGGCCTGGGCATGGACGACGCGGTATGGAACCACGCTGTGTTCTCGAAGAATCGCGACCGACTGTTGACCTCCGATGTGGCGCAGCAGTTCTTCGCCGAAGTGAACAAACAGGCTAAGCGGTTCATGTCCGACGAGCACTTCACTGTCGATGGAACGCTGATCCAGGCATGGGCCTCGCAGAAGAGCTTCCGCTCCAAGGATGGCGGCGATGACGGCGACGGCACGGATTTTCATGGCCAGAAGCGGAGCAACAAGACTCATGCATCGACCACCGACGCCGATGCGCGGCTGTACAAGAAGAGCTACGGCAAGGAGTCGAAGCTGAGCTATCTGGGTCATGCGCTGGTGGAGAACCGCAACGGCCTGATTGCCGCAGCGATGGTCACGCACGCCGACGGTTATGCCGAGCGAGACGCGGCGCTCTTGATGCTCGCGCGAAAGCAAGAGGATCGCTCACGCCGCATCACGGTCGGTGCAGACAAGGCTTACGACAGCAAGGATTTCGTGCGCACGGCGCGGGAGTTGAACGTGACACCCCATGTGACCAAGAACGACAAGGGCCGCAGCAGCAATCTGGACCGCAGAACTACACGGCAGCCTGGGTATGCCATAAGCCTGAGCCGGCGATGGCTGGTGGAGAAGGGCTTCGGATGGCTCAAGCAAACCGGCCCGCTGCGCCAGGTCAAGTTACGAGGTCCGGAGAAAGTGGACTGGCTGTTCGTGTTCAGTTGCGCGGCGCACAACTTAATCCGACTACCGAGACTCATGGCTCAACCACCGACAACACTTAGGGAGCAGTGTGCCTGAGCAACCGCTGCGTGCCTCGGGGATGTTCCCCGCAGGCCAGAAAACCCCCATAAACACTGGCTAATCGCTCATTTCGAACAGATTTCAACCGGGCAAAGACGCCACTGCTGTCCGGTTTAATCGAGCGGTGCATCCTTTAAGCTCATCGTCATGTGTGATTTGCGGTGATTTTGGGGTGTCCACGATTTGAATTGCGTGCCGCTCATTTGCGATGCTTTCGGGATTCGACGACCGGGAGTGC
>JAVUPY010000018.1 GCA_032252755.1 Terriglobia bacterium | reverse complement strand
CGCACGCTGGATCCGCCGCTGCATGAGTTCCTGCCGCGGCGCGAAGACCTGCTGGTGGAAATCGCGAAGCTGGAAATCACGAAGCCGAAGTCTCCCAAGCTAAAGGAACTCCACACGCTGTTGAAGCGCGTGGAAGACTTGCACGAAGTGAACCCGATGCTCGGACATCGTGGCTGCCGGTTGGGCGTCACGTATCCGGAGATCACGGAGATGCAGGCGCGGGCTATTATCGAGGCGGCTGTCATCGCCAGCGAAAAGGGGATTAAGGCGCTGCCGGAGATCATGATCCCGCTCACAACGGGCATCAAGGAAATGAAGAACCAGGCTGATATCGTTCGACGCGTGGCCGAGGAAGTCTTCCTCGAGAAGAAGAAGCGCGTCGACTACATGGTCGGAACGATGATCGAGCTACCGCGTGCGGCTTTGGTTGCGGACGAGATCGCGCAGGAAGCGCAGTTCTTCAGCTTCGGCACAAACGATCTGACGCAGACGACGTTCGGTTTTTCGCGTGACGACATCAATAAGTTCCTGCCGGAATATCTGAAGCAGGGAATTTTCAAGCAGGATCCCTTCGCGGTGCTGGATCAGCAGGGCGTGGGACAGTTGGTCGAGATGGCGGTGAAGAAAGGCCGCTCGACGCGTCCGAACCTGAAGGTCGGCATTTGCGGCGAACATGGCGGAGAACCGGAGTCGGTGAAGTTCTGCCACCGGGTTGGGTTGAACTACGTGTCGTGCTCGCCCTTCCGGGTGCTGACGGCTCGACTGGCAGCCGCACAGGCGAATCTGGAAGAGAAGAGCGGAGTCGCGGCCGGACAAACCAGGTAGCTGAATACCTCCTTGGCGACCCCACTTCAGCTTTGCTGGAGTGGGGTTTTTCTTTTGAAGCAAGGCAAACCCAGCGGGAACAATGCAGGTGGTGGTTGCGACACGCTCCGACGCATCGCGTGGGAACTGGAGTTGAGGAGCCTGTGTCGTCAAGAGGCCGACGCAGGCTCCTGGAGTCACGAAGCACTAGCGGACTACCTCGCTCAGGACCGGCGAGGTGCTGGTGTTGTAGTTATTGTTGGGGTCGGTGAAGACGGCAGTGATGGAATGCGTTCCCGAGGACAGCTTGGCTGAGAACGAGGCTTTGCCGCCGCTCAGAGCCACGGGCCCTGACAGTTGTGTCGAGCCGTTGTTGTCATAAAACGTCACGTATCCGGTAGCGGCTGAGGGGCTCAAGGTGGCGGTGAAGGTGATCGCCTGGCGATGGTTTGCCGGGTTCTTGTTCGAGGTCAGAGTAGTGGCGGTGCTTGCCTGGTTTACGGTCTGAGTGAAATTCGCCGAGGCGCTTGCAGCAAAGTTGGTGGAACCGGCGTAGGCGGCGGTAATCGTGTTATGTGTTCCCGCGGCGAGCGCTGAGGTACTGAACGTTGCGGCGCCACTGCCGTTGAGTAAAGAAGAGCCAAGCAGGGTTGTGCCGTCGTAGAAATTGACGGTGCCGGTCGGAGTTCCGCTGGCTGAGACTTGTGCAGTAAACGTGACGGACTGTCCATAGATCGATGGATTTGGTGACGAGCCCGTGATGGTCGTAGATGTGGCCGCAGCCGTAACACTATTCACGGTTTGCGTGACGGTGTTCGAAGTGCTCGATGCGTAGGTCGAATCGCCGCCGTATGTGGCGCTGATCTGGTGGCTCCCCACGGAAAGGCTAGAGGTCTGGAGGGATGCTGAACCGTTGCTCATCGCGACGGTTCCGAGGGACGTATTGCCGTCGTAGAACGTCACAGTTCCGGTGCCGGCGTTCGGCAAGACGGTTGCGGTGAAGGTGACGCTATTGCCGAAGACGGAAGGATTTAAGGAGGAAGTCAGGGTTGTTGTTGTACTCGTCAGGGTCTGTCCGCAAGACGGAAATTTGAACGAGCCAATGCGGGTGTACCAGTTCCCGGGCTGATTGTCCTTCTGGTATTCGGTGGTGTACCAGAAGGTGCAGTCGTCGGTGGGATCGATGCGCATGGCGGAGTAGTCGCCCCAGCGGTTATAGGAGCTTTGGTATCCGGCGCCGGGGATCATGGTAGTTTCGGCTTGAAGAGTTCCGAGTGTATCCGCCGTTTCGCGGCCGGTGTAGCGGATGGACGGGTAGGTCGCAGCGCTTGAAACAGTGTAGCCAACGGCGATGTTGCCGGACTGATCCTGCGCGATGCTCGCCATCCAGCGATTGTCGGTGTCGGGCGCGAAGGTTCCCTGCTGGAAGATGGCCGGAGTGCCGCCGGGTGATCGCACTTCATACCAGCGCACACCCACACGGTTGCCGGTCGCGTCGTTCACGATTACGGAGTGGTTGAGAACGAGCGATTCGTGATCGCCGAAGTTGCGATAGGCGAGGCGATACATGAGGCGGTCGGCGAGCGCATCGAGTTTCTGCGTGGTGCCCGGTTGAGAGATGCAGTCTTGCGTCGCAAGACAGGGCGATGTGAATGCGGCGACATTAGAAATGACGATGGGGCCGGTAAACGTAGAATTGTTTACGTTCGCGAAGTCTACGTGAAATTTCCATAGGTGCAGCTCACCGGTTCCGGTGTCGACGTCCATGACATAATTCGGTGATCCAGTGGGGGGCGCGGTGCTGCCGTCCCAGTCGGCGGGGAGTTCGCTGGCGTAAGTGTCGGTTTGAGTTGGAGCAGGAAGATGGAAGCAGACGAGGCCGGGGGCTGAGGCACCGTTTATTGCGTCACTGCGATTCCATGCGCAGTCCTCGGCATAGAGGAAATTTCCGCTGTTGTAGTCGAAGATGTTCCAGGTGATGTAGTAAGCGTCGGGCCAGAGGCCGATCTTGGGATAGTCATTGAGATTGGTGCCGAAGCCGTAACCCCACATGTAGTAGGAGCCGGAAGGATCATTTGTGGTGGACACCGCGAGGCACTGGGCGAATTGACCGATGAGGCCGGGCCAAAGAGGAATCGCCACTTCGCCGACGATCCAACGATCGGCGACCTTGTCATACTGAATGATGGGATCGCTGTATCCTCCGAGTTGGTTACAAGTCGAGTTTCCCCAAAACGTGCTGTCATCAACGGAGTAGAGACTGTGGCCGGTCTTGTCGAATACGGCGAAGCCGCCGTTCACCCACTGAACTATGTTGTTTGGTCCTACGGCCATGTTGGTGTCTGGCGGGACGCCGACGATTGTGAAGTTGGGGAAGTCATAACCCAATCCCTCCCATTGCGAGAGACCGGTAGCTGCGAGAGCCGTCGGGGTCGAGGCCTGCACAACCGGATCTGACAACGTCGTGGTACGGGAGGGCACGGGAGGATGGCGCAGAGGCTTCTCTTCCTTGAGTTCTCCGGCGTGGTGCGCCGAGGGCGGCATGTTACGCACTGGCGGCGAGACGGTGAAACCCAGCGGCTGTATCACCTCGGGACCGGTAACGGTTTTTTTGTCGCCGGCGAATGAGAAGGCAGTCAGGAACGTAAGGGTGAACAGGATCGCGAGGATTCTGGGCATTGTCGGCATCTTCGAAGAACTCGCCATTTTGGACCTCCCAAGATTCGAACAAACTTATGCGGCCGAATACTCCAGCGGCGGTTTCGCATGTGCAGAAATTAATTGTTGGTCCGGTCGAGCCCCACGCTCGATTCACAGCCTCAGCGACGAGGGAGCGCGACTGCGAGTCGCGGATTCAGAGAGGCTGTGGGTGGAGAAGTATGACAAGGTTTTTGGGTAAGTCAAGACGGTAACGCCGGATTTACTAGAACCAAAGACGAGCAGATCGAGTGAACTGAAGTACGATGCTGGAAACCGAAGATCGGCTGAACCGCATACTGCTCGCATGCCCAAGCAAAGAAGGCACAAACGGAAAAGCCCGCGCGGAGCGCAGGCTGATGAGGCTTGTTTGTGAACTCGCTAGGAGGCAATGGCTCGTTTGACTTGGGGCTGCGGTGCGGGCAGTGGCATCAGAATGACTTTTTTCGATGGGTCCACTGCCAGAGTCATTAAGTTTGAGCATTGGTCACAGAGCCAGAAGCGCTCGGCGCGACCCGCAGACATTTTGAATGGCTGCGGACCATGGTTGGGGTCAAACCTGATTTCGTACAGTTTGCCTTCGCCCAAGTAGTGGAATGTGGCTCCGCAATCAGGATTCGCGCATTTAGACAACATGACCCAACCTCCCGATGTGATTTGAACCAGAACGCGCGTCGAGAATCCGGGATGCAGGGCACGTGGTCTGGAAAACCACGACTAAATTCTATCCCCGTTCGGAGTAGCGGGGTTGTGAATATCCGGGAAATTATTGAAATTTTACGAAGCTCGAATCTTCGGGTGTATTGGGATACGCGCTTCTTGCGACCGTGAACTGCGGAGAGGCATGATTTGTGATCTGGCCAGCCTTGGGACGGTAAGGCTCATTCTGGCGATGGCGCAACCAGATGCCGAAGGTGAGGGCCGCGATCAGGACGGCAGCGAGAATCACCACGATGTCCCAATGATTGCGGAAAGGACGATGCAGAGTTGCGTTTCCGTCGAAATCGTAAACATCTGCTTCCGCTGCGTCGTCATAGCCGGCAAAGTGAAACTCGGGATGTCTCAAGGGAGAAGTTGATGGGCTTGCAAGTTCGGTCGCGGACTGACTCCTTGGCCCGGCAGTAGAAGGCAATGCCGAATCAGGAGAGGTGACGGCTTCGATGACGGCGAGGCGCTGCTCGCGAGACGCCGGTTGGAGTTCGGGCTCGGACACTGGGGTGAATTCGAAAGGTTCCGGCGGCACCAGGTGGATCGAGTCGAGCGAGTCTATACCCTGGGCAATGTCGGACGCGAGACAGCAGAGGAGGTCGGAGTGAGACGCCGCAAAGGCTCCGCGGCGGAACGAGAAGGCTGCGATCAATCCGTGAATCTGGCCTTTAATAACAATAGGGGCGGCAAGAGCGGACTTCACTTCCCCGGGAAGATCTTGCGAGAGGACAAGCCGGGACTCAGCGAGACACTGACCGCAAACGCCTTGGCCGGGTTGAACCACTACACCTACTTCGGGGGCAAAGCCGAGAGAGGCTCGGCAGAGAAATTCGTCGCCTTCGCGCAGAGCGACTGCAACCCCGTCGGCAGAGGTGGCTTCGTTCGCGAGGTTAGCGATCTCTTCCAACTTGTCGGAGAGGACAGCGGGACTTTGAATGGAGACGAAGTCGCCGCGAGGAACTTCCCTTACGGAGGCAGCAGGTTTCTTGGGCGCCGGCGGTTCGGAGAGGGAGCCAGCGCTCGGGTGACGGATTGGTTTGGAACTCATAAGAACAACTCAACCGAAAGATGTGTGAACCTGGAAATGCCGAGCCTCACACGGTCAGCCAACGAGCGAAGCCTGGCGGACTCAGTTTAGGGGAAAGCTTTCTTGATGCTCTCCTGCGGGATGCCACGAACAGAGGCCGGTCCGGGCGGTGGGGGAGCTTCGAACTGAGAGTTGCCGGAACCGCGCTCGAGGATGCGCGCGGCAGCGGTCAAAACTTCCAAGTCTTTTTCAATCTGCTGAATCTCCGCCTTGAGGCGCTGTACAGTCTCGCGCTTCTCGATAATGGCGGAGGTGAGATCATTCATAGCCATCACAAAACCTCCCATGCACCGGGACGATCATACTCCGATAAATACGACCGGGTTTTCAACAAATATCTCGCCAGAATTTCGCGCGAAATTGGACGAGGGAAAAAACTACACCAAAAGCGCCCGAAGAACCGAAAATTGCGGGAACCGAACAATGGTAAGTTACCCTGCGGGAGCTACTCCCTGGCAGAAGATTTTAGGAGGGCGATGAGTGGTTGGACTTCGGGCGGGTCGGCGTCGGTGATGACGCAGTAACGGAGTTGGCCCTGTCGCCAGGATTCGATGTGGAAGGATGAGGGCAGGAAGGGGCTGTCGAGACGGTCGAGCGGGAAGCGCTCCTGAGCGATAAAGACCGAGATGAAGTGAGCGCCGCGTTTATAGACGAGCATTGCGGCGGGTTCGCGTTCGAGGAAGACGAGGCGGCCACCGACGAGAGTGAAATCGGTCCCGGTAAGTTCGGGCAGGTTGAAGGCGAAGGGAATCTTGCCCTGGAACCAGGGCTTGACGGTATGACGGTCCGAGGAGACGACATCGACGGGATTGGCTGCGGCAAGATTGGAAGTATGAATGTCGGTGATTTCGGCGACGACCTGGCGGGTTTGCGAACGGCGTACAGAGTAGCGAGCGGCGCCGACGGCGAAGAAGACCAGCATGACCGTCGCGAGGCCGAAAGCCAGCCATGCGTTGCGCGACGAAGTAGCACTGCGGCCACGGACCTGATTGCGGATGCGGGAGCGGAACTCGGCAGTTGGGATATGAGCGTGTCCGAGGGATTGGACGGAGCGCTTGAGCTTCATGCGGCCGAGAGCTTCGGCGGCGCAAGCGGGGCAGGAGTTCAGGTGCGAACTGAAGGAAGCGGCGTCGGCAGCGTCAAGCTCGGCGTCGATGTACGGATCGATTTTTGTTTCCCATTCGCTACAGGCCATGACGATTCCTATCCTTGAGCGACCCTGCTGGCGTACCGGCCGCTGAGTATTGTTCGCAGAGCGGCGCGCGCACGGGAAATTCGAGACATCACTGTGCCGATGGGGACCGATAGCGCTTCAGAAATCTCGCGGTACGACATCTCCTCCACATCACAGAGCAGCAGCACTTCGCGATAGGCGACTGGAAGTTCGGCGATAGCGTCTCGTAACGCCTGATGATCCAGATTCCCGAGCAAGACGGACTCCGGCGTGTCGGCGGCCACGGCGGTTTCCGGGCCCTCTTCGCCTTCCAGCGGGACGGTTGGTTTGAGTCCGGTGCGCGAGGTCAGAAACGTGTTGCGCAGGATGCGGAACATCCAGGCGCGGAAATTGGTGCCCTGCTCGAAGGACGAGAACCCGCGGAGCGCCTTGGCGTACGTCTCCTGCACCAGATCCTCGGCCTCGTCACGATTGGCGGTGAGCCACCGCGCGAAGTTGTAGAGCGAGTCGAAGAGAGGCATCGCCAGCTCTTCAAACAGTTCGGGATTCGGCCGGTCGCGCACCAGTGAAAGCATAACTGTAGAGAGGGCAATTTTATTCCAAGAAAGAAAAAGAAACCACGAAGGCACGAAGACACGAAGGGAAGGAGATTCGAAGATCGTTAATTCGTACTTGGTTGGAATAAATCTCAGCGTTCCCGGTTAGCACTCGTGAAACCAGTGGAGGGGTGATGAAAGACGTGGATCGGAGAGGGTTTTTGCGGGTGGCGGGGATGTCGATTGGGATTGGAGCGCTGTACCGAACATTGCCGGCGGCGGCCATGACCGGTTCAGCCAACGAGATGCTCACGGCGCTGGGCAAGAAAAGCGGAGAGAAAGTTGCGCCGTTCACTTTCGTGCAGATGAGCGATACGCACGTAGGCTTTCAGGGCCCGCCGAATCCGCTTGGGACAAAGGCATTTGAGCAGGCGGTCGCAAAAGTGAATGCGCTGCCGCAGAGGCCAGACCTGGTGCTGTTCACCGGGGACCTTACGCACGACTCGGAAGATAAAGACGTTCATGCGGCGCGGATGAAGCGATTTCGCGAGATCGCGCGGAACATCAAGGCGGACAAGATTGTCTACGTCCCCGGCGAGAACGATGCGGGACTCGATGGCGGGGCGTTGTTTCGCGAGAACTTTGGGGAGACGTATTACTCCCTCGATCACAAAGGCGTGCACTTTGTCGCGCTGGACAATGTGTCACGGGCGAAGCCGGAAGTGGGGAAAGAGCAACTCGACTGGCTGGAAAAAGATCTCCGCCGATTTTCGAAGGCGACGCCGATCGTGGTGTTCACGCATCGTCCGCTGTTCGATTTGAAGCCGGAGTGGGAGTGGTTCACGAGCGATGGCGACGAGGTCACGAACATTCTCAATCGCTATGACAACGTGACCGTGCTCTACGGACATATCCATCGCGATAACGAACACCACGATGGGCACACCGCTCACTACGGGGCACGGTCGCTAATCTTCGGATTTCCCGATCCGCAGAAGGGCCCAGAAAAGAAGCCGTTCGCGTTCGACAAAGAGCACCCGTTCGCTCACTTGGGGATTCGGTCGCTTGATGAGAGGCCGGGAGAGGAATTACGGAAAGACGAGATTGAACTGACGTTGCGGGAAATGTCAGGGGTGAATGGGGTGCAACAGATGTTGAGAAATCCGAAGATTTAGAAACGGCAAAACGGCATGGGAAAAATTGCAAAACGAAAGCTGAAAGCCAAAAGGAGCGATATGAGGGTCGGAGGTTGGAGGGCCGCGGTGAGCGGTATTGCGGTTGTGGTCGTGATTCTGATGTCGGCGGGGGCGGCGCGGAAGGTCAACGCTCAGGGGCCGCGGGTGATTGATATTACCGCGAAGCGATATGGGTTCACGCCGTCGACGATCACACTAAAAAAGGGCGAGACAGTGACGTTGCGATTGCATAGCGAGGACGTGGTGCATGGGTTTTTCTCGCGGCCATTAAAGCTCGATGAGACGATTGAGCCGGGGAAGACCGCGGAAGTAACGATCACGCCGCAGACCGTGGGAACGTTTCAGACGATTTGCGATCACTTTTGCGGCGCGGGACATGGGAGCATGTCGATGACGATCGTGGTGGAGTGAACATGCCTAGCGTGAATGGAAGCTTGCCGGCCTCCCTGGTTCTGAGCGGCATCCTGCTGTTCTCCGCTGCGTGCAAGGTCGCTCCGCCAGGGAGGGTGGAAACCGCAGTGGCAGACGACGTGAAGCGGTATGTGACGGTTCGCGGAAAAGCCGACCGAAGCCCGCTGGCAGGAACCCTTTCTATGCTGCTGTCGAATTCGTGCGTGGTTGCTGAGTTATTTCCACTAGACTTGCCCTGCCTTTATCGAAGCGCATCGTGAAGTAACTCGCACAGCTATCACACAACCAGAAGTGTTCCTGTTTATCGCCCTTGGGCGGAACAAACGAGAAGAGCCTTCCACTAGTTGTGCTCACAAACACATTCTTACAAAACGGATTGGCGCATTTGTTTATCATGAGTGCGCTCCTGTCAGAAAGATCGCTCTTAGTTTGACGAAGAACCATCCAACGGTTCCCAGTCGTTGCAGTTCAAGAAATCGTTAATACAGTCCCTTTGAATCTCCTCGAATATCGGAGCCTCCAGTGAATCATTGGTTTGCATGAACATCTTCTCCGCCACGGTGCTATAAATCATCGGCTGTCCGCGCTCGAACCTGAGTGCTGTGTGCAAGAGCGATACTGTGGCAGCGCATCTTCCGTCCATAGCGCCTCCCATCAATTATCACGACCCCGTGAGACGCTAGCTGACCCTCTGGTACACCGGAATCAGCAGAATCTTGTCCCCATAAAGAGTGGCCTCCCAATCTTCAAAACAGTTTTCGCAAAGCCACGCATGTCTAGCGCTAGGCGAATCGGGAGAACCATTTCTCACGTGAAAGGTGAACAGCTTGCCTTCTCCGAACCGATGCCATTTCCGCTGGCAGTTGGGAGCGGCACACTTGGAGAGTTCCGTGTTTGACATGCCTAGTCTTGCTCCGTGTCTTGGGTTTTATCGGGCCGACGAAGAAGTGCAAGGCTAAGTGGAAGGAGGGCGCAGCAACTCTACTAGCACTTAAGTGCCGCAGGTAATCACGAATCGTGCTGTGAATTCAAGTAATAAAGGTGCTGGCAGGCGTAAAAACGCTTATCTGGAGCGGTCTTTCGCAGAAATGGTATCGGTCAGTTTGGTATGTGGTTGGGGAAGAATAAGCTGCGAACGCCCAAGAATCCTGATCACAGCCATTGTTCCATGCCGTAAACCCGCTTCGGACGCGAGTTTCGGGGCGGCAACACCTCGGGAATCTGCATCAGACTAGCGAGGCCGGTTTCATCTCTCTACAGCCCGCGCTATGACGGAGATTCGCCCCATCGTGGTTGTCGTAGACGATGAACGACTCATCGCTGATACGCTGGCGCTCGTTCTCAACAACCACGACTTCGAGGCTGTCGCCTGCTACTCAGCCGATGATGCCATCACAATCCTGAAGACCTTCCGTCCTAACTTTCTGGTCAGCGATGTGATTCTGAACCAGAGCAGCACCGGGATCGATCTAGCTGTCGCAGCACAACAGTTAGTCCCAACTTGCAAGGTGATTTTAATCTCTGGGAATGCCGCTACGGGTGATTTGTTGGATATAGCAGGGCAATCTGGATATTCGTTCACCTGTTTGGCAAAGCCGATTCACCCAACCGAGTTGCTGGCTCAAATGAGCGTCAGTGCTACTCCTGAAACCCCACGACGCTTTCCAGCAGCATAAGAGAGTGATAACAGCCCGTACGTTCTCCGCGCCATCTATCGTCTAGAATGTGACTGGAGGCGGTGGGGCCATGAATAACGAGAAGCTCGAAGTCTTGCGGCGAGAAGAGGAAGAACTAGAACGCCGGTGCTGATTGCTCACATTCCGAGCACAATTTGAGTCAACAGCAAGCCGAGAGCCAAACTTCCGGCCCCGATAAGTCCTTGACGGCCAAACTGATGTAATGGTGGGCCCGGTAGGATTCGAACCTACAACCAAAGGATTATGAGTCCTCTGCTCTGACCGTTGAGCTACGGGCCCGCCGTGCTCGGACGAACTGTTTCAAGTGTATCGCAGATGGCATTACAAGAAACTAGCGATGAGCAGACTTGCACTGAGCAGTTACGCTCGGTTCGAGTGCGAGTTTTGAAGAGTCCGAGGTTATCCCCCGCCGGGGCCGTCGTGGCAATCGTAGCAACTGACGTTGGTCTTGGCGGGATAAGACTTCGTTCCGCTCTCAACTTTAAATGATCGGGTGGCTGCGGTCTGGGAGAGGAAGGTTCCTTTGTAGTCAGATCCGTGGCACGCAGTGCACTGTGTGGAATTGGATTCCGCGTAATTGTGGTGCTGATCCACCCAGGTCTGCCCAACACTGTGGAGGCCATGAGGCCCTGCATTGTTCGAAACGGCAGTATCCGTGTGGCAGGCGGCACATTCGATGAGCTTGCCGTCGTGACCCTGAAGAGAAGTTAGAGCCAAGTTGTCATTGGGCTGAACGGTGGCGACTTCCGCGTGCTGAGAGCCGTGGCAACCGGCGCAATAGGTATTTCCGTGTCCGGTGCTGAAACGGAAAAGCGACTTGCCTGCGAGCGGGGCATTTGGATTGGTGGCGAACGTGGTGTCGCTGGTGGTTCGCCAAACCCCGGGTGAACTAAACGTTGTTGTATAACGCTGTCCGTTGTTATGGCACATCTGGCAGGTGGGAACGTCGAGCCATCCTTCCCGGGCGGGGTCACCGACGGCTGAGAGGTTGCCATGGCAGTCATAGCACGCGACGGCACGCATAACGCCGCGCTGGCATTTAGTTGTGGCTCCCGGATGACAGAGATAACAGGAGTCAGATGGAGACGTCGCGTTGTCCAAGGTAACGCCGGTGGACTGGTTGACGACACTTGCGTGGTGGGCGTGCATCGCGGATGTTAGGGGCGCGGCTGGACTGATTCCCGTGGTTCCGAGCGCGTTCGATTTGTGACATGCGGCGCAGAGAATGGGAGTGCCAGCCTTGGCGGTCTGGTAAAGGCTGGACTGGTAGGAGTATCCGGCGGCCTGCAAGGCCGGAAGCATGGAGGCTATGGGAACGTTCTGGTCGTGGAATCGCAGGATGTTCCACTTGACGTCCTTGGCTGGATCGGGATCGTTTTCCCAACCGGCGGTGGGCTGTGCAGCGGGATCGCTGCCGGAAGCGTGGCAGGTGGAACACCGCATTTCATCGCTGACGGAGAGAACGACAGTTGTAGATGCGAGGAGGTTGTTACTTGAGTCTCGAACAACAACCTTCGCCATCGGGTAAGGCTTGGAGGCTCCTGCGTCGTCGTAGGGGACGGTAGGGATGGCCTGAGCGAGCCAGGTTGCTGAGGCACTGTCGAAAATAAAGGGTTGAGGAGTGGTGGACTGAGTCTTGTTGCCAGTCAGGCCAGTGTCGGGAGCGACATTGGCGTGAAAAAGGATATTCACGTAGGTCCAGAAATTCGTCTTGCTTGCGCTGCCAGTATTGATGGAGCCAGCAGTGTCGGCAACGGCTTCGTAAGTTACGGTGATGCCGGAATGAACCAGCGTCGGTGGAGCCCCCTTCTTAAGGACTTGGGCATGTACGGTGTTGTAGGGGGGCAGGACGGCGAAAACAGAATAGTCCTTTCCATCCATGCAATGCATGCCAAGTTCACTCCAAGCCAGGACGACATATTGAGCATTGGCCGGTGGCGGCGGTGGCGGCGGTGGTGCGGTTCCTCCGGAGGAGCCACAAGAGACCCACAAGCCGAATAAGGGGAGTGACACCAGAAAAGCGCAGAGTCGTCGACTCATATGAGCTCTCCTCCCAGCGACACCTCGAATAGGCACACTAACCCCAAACACTGACCGCACAATTAGTGAAATCCTAGGTACTTGTAACGCCCCTGTAGGTGAGCCCCGTCACGAGGGAATGTGACAGACAAAAAAGAGAAGGGAGTGGAAAAATCGGCTAACCAGCGGCCCCGCGTTACGTCTGACAGTCAGATGAGAAGGAGTCGTATATGAATCGCGGCGGATTCTGGGTAACGACGGTCGCGGCGGGGGTGGCGGTGCTGGGGTTGATGACCGCGGGGCGCGCTGGGTTGAGGAGTCAGGCGGTTCTATTTCTTCAGGGACAGATGAAGATCGCGGCGGGAGATACGGATAACGGTTTAAGGCTACTGGCGGAAGCGTCACGCCGGCCGCAAACGGGTGCAAGCGCGACGAATCCGCTGGAGAATGTGAATGAACCGCTGAAGGCGGAGATCGTGAAGCCCTGCAAAAAGGGGGGTGTAGCACAGCCGAAGTCGGCGCCGGAGCGCAAAGTGCGTCGGACGGAGCAGGTTTCGGACAAGGTAAAGCCGGCACCCGAGCCCACGCTGGCGAGCCTCGCAGCGCCGGCGATTGCGATACCGCCGACGGTGTACGCTCCATATGGGCAGGATGCGATGGCGTATATTCCGGCGGCCCAGCGGGAGCAGTTACGGATGCAGCGGGCAGAGTTCGACAAGGCGCAACGGCTTCGCGAGTTGGAAC
The DNA here is from genome assembly GCA_032252755.1 of Terriglobia bacterium. Lineage (NCBI taxonomy): Bacteria > Pseudomonadati > Acidobacteriota > Terriglobia > Terriglobia bacterium. The sequence goes on along the minus strand of JAVUPY010000018.1, from coordinate 18,360 downwards.
TGAAGCGGGTGATGAGGCATATCTCCCACAAATATGAAGTCAAGGTGCCGAGCGCGAGTGACATTCAGGTCCAGGTAGAGAGAGGTTTGCACACTTTAGCGCAGTAGGCTTTTCCTCCTGAGGGAAGGTGGGCCGCCGAGAGGTGGCCCTTATTCTTGAACCTCGGATTTTCGCGGATGAATAAGAGCCAAAGTGGGTAGTACCGGAGGTACCAGGTCTCGAAATTGTACCTAAGTACCATTCTGATTCATTACATACGGGAGAATATCCGTGTGGTTCCGGGTTATTCTTGAAGAGGGAAATTTCGTTTCACTGGAGTTGAAAAAATGACAGGACGGCTGCGCCTCCCGGCGCTCCTCGCCCTGGTGTTAGCTGTCGCGACGGTTGCGTCGGCTACTACGCCGGAGCAACTGGTTGACGACGGGCACTTCAAGCAGGCCCGAGCCCTGGTTGATCGTCAATTACAGGCGAATCCCAATAACGCAGAAATGAACTGGCTGATGGCGCGGATTCATCGGGCGTTCGGTGATCTGCCGGGTGCGATCAATTTCGCACAAAAAGCGGTGCAACTTGCGCCGAGTAAGGCCGACTACCTTCTGACCCTGGCGGAGTTGCAGGGACGGGTGGCGCAGCAGTCGAACATGCTGAAGCAGGCGATGCTGGCGCGGAACATCCACAAGGAACTGGAGACGGCATTCCAATTGGAGCCCGCGAACCTGGATGCGCGTTGGGGGTTGCTGCAGTACTACTGGATGGCGCCATCGTTCATGGGCGGAGACAAGGCCAAGGCGCGAGAGATGGCGGCCGAGATAGGAAAGTTGAACGCGTCGGAAGGCTATGTGGCACAGGCAGTGATTGCGGCGGACGAGAAGAGAACGGGAGACGTCGAAAGCAATTACAACAAGTCGATCCAATCGGACCCGAAGAACTATGATGCGCGCATCAGCCTGGCGCAGTTCTATGACGGCGAGAAGAGGTTCGACCAGGCGGAAGAGCAGTATCGGGCGGCGACGAAAGTAATGCCGACCCGGATCGATGGCTATGTTGGGTTGGCGAAGATTTATGCCACGCGCGGGCAGTGGGCGCAACTGGATCGGTTATTGAGTGAGTCGGAACGGGAGGTTTCGGACAATCTTCAGCCTTACTACGAGGCGGGGTTAGCGCTGTTGAATTCAGGCAAGGATCTGAGTCGCGCGGAACAGTATCTGCGCAAATACATGGGACAGGAAGCGGAAGGGAATGCGCCTTCACTTCCGGATGCGCACTGGCGGCTGAGCCAGGTTCTGGACAAGGAAGGCCGGCGACCGGAAGCGATTGCGGAGTTGAATACCGCGGTGAAGATGGATCCGGGATTCGAGCAGGCGAAGAAAGATTTGAAGAAGATGCATGGATAGGAAGCAATTAGCCATAACGATTAGCAAAGCCTCCGGAAAGGGGGGGCTTGTTTTTTTGATCGTACCATCGTGCCAACGGATCACCGTGCGATTGAAAATCAATGGTCGGATGGCGGGATCACCCGATTGCACGATTTCTGTTTCAGATCGAAATTTCCACAACTGATTTCGGCGATTCTCGGGCAAATTCCTGCTCCATTATCCAGACAAAACCGGGTATAGTGACAAAACGTGGCGATTTTCTTGCTGACGTTTTGGAAGAGGCGTTGGCAGATGGCGACAACCCGTTCTGATGGTTCGTAATCAAGGCCCGATCATGCCCGACGATGAATCGACGCCGGTTTCTCGCGACGATGAACGCGGAAACGGCGGGAGTTTTCGTCGCTCGACGAAACGTGCGTCGGCGGGTGTGGACGATGATCTCGATAATCGGTTTGCAGGGCTCGATGAAGACGAAGGCGACGGCCAGCAGTTCCGGCGCGCGCCGCGGCGTGTCCCGGTGCGTCGTGGGACGGTTACGAAGAAGGTCGCGCATCGACTGAGGATCGCGATTATTGCGTTGATTGTGGTGGGCGCGGTGGGAACGGTCGCGGCCTATTTCTATTCCTACGGCAAACACTCGCCGCGGTTCCGCATCCAGTCGAGCGATGACATTCAGATCACGGGAAACAAGCACGTCTCGCGAGCGCAAATTTTGCAGGTCATGGGCGGGGATATCGGACGGAATGTTTATTTCGTTCCGCTCGACGATCGCCGGAAAGCACTTGAACAGATTCCATGGGTGCAGTCGGCTAGCGTGATGCGATTGCTGCCGAATCATCTGCGGGTGAATATCCAGGAGCGCACGCCGGTGGCATTCGTACAGTTCGGCCAGCGTATTGGGTTGATCGACGCCGAGGGCGTGGTGATGGATATCCCAGTGGGCACACGCGCGAACTGGACATTCCCGGTGATAGTTGGGATGCGCGACAGCGATCCGCTTTCGACTCGTGCCGGACGAATGAAGATCTATCAAAAGCTGATCAGCGACTTGGATTCGACAGGCGAGAAGAATTCACTGGACCTCAATGAAGTTGATCTGTCGGATCCGGAGGACGTGAAGGTGACGGTTGCAGAGGACGAGCGGAGCATCCTGGTCCACCTGGGCGGTTCGGATTTTCTCGACCGGTTTAACCTGTTCAAGACACACGTGAAGGAGTGGCAGCAGCAACACGCGAACTTGCAGTCGGTGGATTTGCGGTACGAGCACCAGGTGATCCTGAATGAAGATTCCGGCGGAGGTGCGTTGCCAAAGGCGATGATGGTGCCGAAGTCCGGAGCGAAGAAGGTGAAGAGCAGTGCGGCGAGGAAGAGGCGGTGAGAAATTCAGGTCCTTCGACGACGCGCGCGATCGCAGCGCGATCACTCGCTCCGCTCAGGATGGCGATTTAATTGGGTTGAGCATTTATAGATTGCAATAGAAGCGGGGAAGGTTTTGCCGGAGATTGGAAAAAGGAACGAGAACATCCTGACTGCGATCGACATCGGTAGCGCGAAGACCGTGGCGGTCGCGGTGGAGATGACGGATTCGGGTTTGCGGTACTGCGGCCATGGCATCGCGGAGTCGCGTGGGTCGCGCAAGGGCGTAATTGTTGACCTCGATAAAGCAGTTGGCTCGGTAAAGAAGGCGATGGACGATGCGGAACAGTCTGCAGAGGCGCCGCTGGAGAGCGCGGTAGTTGGGGTATCCGGGTCGCATATTCGCGGACTGACCAGCCAGGGCGGCATCAGCATGGGTTCGCGACCGCGGGAGATTTCGCGCGAGGATGTGCGGTTGGCGGTCGATCGCGCGCGGGCAATTCCGTTGCCGGAAGACCGCACGGTGCTGCACCTGCTTCCGCAAGAATTCATTTTGGATGGCGAAGCCGGGTTGCGCGATCCGGCGGGAATGGTCGGGCGTCAACTCGAGGTTCGCGTGCACATGGTGACCGCGGCGGCGAGCGCGGCGCAGAACGTTGTCACGGTGGTGAACCGGGCTTCCGTACAGGTGGACGACACGGTTTACGAGGCTCTGGCCAGCGCGGATGCGGCCTTGCGAGGCGACGATCGCGAACTGGGTGTTTGCCTGGTCGATATCGGCGCGGGCAGCAGCGACGTGATCGTCTTCCATGAAGGCGTCGCAATTCATTCGGCGGTAGTGCCTATTGGCGGCGATCATTTCACGAACGACGTTGCCGTGGGATTGAGGACGCCGCTGACCGATGCCGAGAAAATCAAAAAGCAGTTTGGGTGCGCGGTGGTCACTGCGATTCCTGAGCAAAATGAGATTGAAGTTCCATCTGTGGGCGATCGGCCATCACGGCTTATGCAACAGCGGATGCTGGGAGAAATTCTCGAACCGAGAGCGCGCGAACTGTTCGAGATGCTGCGGGATAATCTGCGGGCCGCAGGAGTTTTCGAGATGCTTGGCGCAGGGATCGTGATGACGGGCGGCGGAGCGCGGCTGAACGGGATGCAGGAGATAGCGGAAGACGTGTTTCGTAAACCGGCGCGCGTTGCCTCGCCGCTGCCGTTGCAGAAATTGCCGGCGCAACTGGCCGAACCGGAGTTCAGCACGGTGCTTGGACTGGCCTTCTATGCGCATCGTGCCCATATGCTTCGAGGGAAAGAAGAGCAGGGAATCGGGGCAAAATTGAAGTCGCTGCTGGCGAGAGCGAACTTTGGACTGTAAACATCCGAAGATTGGATGAACGGAAGAACAAAACGGCGGAGTCGGACCCTGAACTGACTTCAATCATTGACGCAAGTGCAACAGGCAAATGAGGAATTGGGGAAGTAGATCATGACTGAAGAAAAGGACATCCGCATCTCGTTTCACGAGGATCCGCGCAACAACGCCAAGATCAAGGTGGTGGGCGTGGGCGGCGGCGGCGGAAACGCCGTCAATCGCATGATCGAGGCGAAGGTGGAGGGCGTGGATTTCATCGTCGCCAACACGGACTTGCAGGCGCTGCAGATGTCTCGTGCGCCGATCAAGATTCAACTCGGCGTGAAGCTGACGAACGGCCTCGGCGCGGGCGCCAACCCGGAGATCGGGCGGAAGGCGGCGCTGGAAGATGCCGACCAGATCATCGAAGCGCTGGAAGGCGCGGACATGGTGTTCGTGACGACGGGCCTGGGCGGCGGAACGGGAACGGGTGCGGCGCCGATCATTGCGTCGCTGGCGAGCGAGATGGGCGCGCTGACAGTTGCAGTGGTGACGAAGCCGTTCGCGTTCGAGGGCAAACGCCGCATGTCGCAGGCGGAGCGCGGACTGGCGGAACTGATCGATTCTGTGGACACAGTAATCGTCATCCCGAACGAGAAGCTTCTCGCCGTGGCGCAAGATGCGGGATTCTTCGAGTCTTTCCGCGTGGCCGATGACATTCTGCGACAAGGCGTGCAGGGAATTTCGGACATCATCACGATTCCGGGAATCATTAACCGCGACTTTGCAGACGTGAAGGCGATCATGGCCGGCATGGGTTACGCGGTCATGGGTACTGCGACGGGACGCGGCAACGAACGCACAATTGAAGCCGCCAATCGCGCGATCGCTTCCCCGCTACTCGAGGCGGGTGCCATCGATGGAGCGCGCGGCATCCTGATCAACATCACCGGATCGAGTTCCCTGAAGCTCGCAGAAGTGAACGAAGCCTCGACCATTATCCAGTCGGCGGCGCACGAGGACGCGAACATCATCTTCGGCGCGGTGCTGGACGAGAAGATGAAGGACGAAGTGAAGATCACGGTAATCGCGACCGGGTTCAAGACCGAGCACATGCAGCGAAACCGGGAGCGCGTTACCTCGGCTGCCGCAGCAATCGCTCAGCAAAGGACGGCATCGGTTTATACGCCGAATCCGCGGATCGAGCCGAGAGCGGATCGGGCCGCTGAGGCGCGTACGGAACCTGTGCCTGAGCCTGTTCCGGCAACGGCATCCGCACCGGAGCCGGTATTCCGCGCGACTCCGCCGACGCCGGTGGCGCCACAGCGTGACACGACAACGCTGGACGCGGTGAAAAGCAACGTCAAGGCGGCATTCGAAGAGGACGATCTGGATGTGCCGGCGTTCATCAGGAAACAGAGAGAACACAAGTAGTCAGGAAAAATAGGCTCTCGGGTAATCGGAAAAGCAAGAATTACCTGAGAATCAAATTAGTTAGCATCCAGAGGACGCCGGTCGAGATGGCCGGCGTTCTTCTTTTTTCAATCAATTTCAATTCGAGATCTATCGCACAACTGAGTAACAGATCGGGCGAATGCCAGACGAAGATTCTACGCAATGTCCGATAACCGTACGATCACAGAAACGGAAAAAGAGGTGCGAAATGGGTTCTCAAGGGCGGAAATTCACAGGGATTTGGACGATGAACCAGAGGTGTAACGGGGGTGGTTACGGAAGATGTAAATGTCGCTGCACCTTTTCAGGGGATGCGTGACCAGGGCTTGGGCATGGGCGCGGCAACGAATTCGCAACTCACACGTAAGTAGCTGCATCAGTTCAGGATGAGGACAATTCCAGTCGAAGCACTGGGAGATTTCTTATTGTTTTCACAATAGGAACTCTCGTACTATCCCGTTGGTTACTAACCAACTAACAGCGAACGGGAGTAGTCTCGTTTTGAGAGTTGGCTGGTTGTGTGCAGATATCTCCTCAGGCCAAAGGTAGTCATGACACGACGTTTGCTCCCTATCGCCCTTTTTTCCGTGCTGGTGTCGCTGTTCTTGACCAGCGCGTTTGCCGCTTCGGTCTCCACCAAGCGTTACAAGAAATCATCGCAGAAAGTTGCCGAGAGCAAGAGGGCGAAGAGACGTATCAGCCATCTGCGACACAGCCGAACGGTGGCGAGAGCGACGGCAGTTCGCACGAGGCGCCGGGTAGTGTCGCGACGCTCGCGGCGGCATCGCTATTATGAGCGCTTCACGGCGAGTTCGTTCACGAATCAGAACCTCGGAGCGGGTGATGTGACGGCCGGAGAGGACCCGGTAGTTCGCGCGGCGGCGATCGAGGCGCTGGGCAATTACAACGGGACGGTGGTCGCCATTAATCCGTCGAATGGACGGATACTGGCGATGGTAAACCAGAAGCTGGCGCTCTCGCAGGGTGCGACGCCATGTTCGACGATCAAGCTGTCGGTGGCGCTGGCCGCGCTGAGCGAAGGGATTGTAACGAAAGACACAAAGGTTTCGCTGGGCAAGCACTGGTCGATCGACATGACCCAGGCGCTGGCACACTCGAACAATGCGTATTTCGAGGCACTGGGCCGCAAGCTTGGTTTCGAGCGAGTGCAGCGCTACGCGCACGAATTCGGACTGGGCGAACTGGCAGGGTATGACATTCCGGGCGAGCACCTGGGAACGTATCCCGATGAGGTTCTGCCGGCGAAGTTGGGCGGCGTAGGCAGGATGTGCTCGTTTGGAGAAGGGGTTTCGATGACGCCGCTGCAACTTGGCGCGATGGTTGCAGCGATGGCGAACGGCGGCACGCTTTACTACCTGCAGCATCCGACGACACCGCAGCAGATCGCTAACTTCCAGCCAAAGGTGAAACGGTATTTGAACATCGCTCCGCTGCTCCCGGAGGTTCAGCCGGGCATGATGGGAGCGGTGCAATACGGAACGGCGCGCAGCGTGCGGTACAACTTCAGCGAAGAACAGATTCTCGGCAAGACAGGCACCTGCTCGAAGGCGGGGACACGCTTCGGATGGTTCGCGTCATACGCGGACACGCAGTTCGGACGGATCGTGACTGTGGTCTTCCTGGAAGGTGGCCGTCCCACGTTTGGGCCGAAAGCGGCGGAGATCGCCGGGAAGATGTATCGCGACCTGTATGACCACAGCTATTTCGCGGAACGCGCGTCGGTGAAGAACTCGGACGGGAATGCGATAGGGGCGACGCAGTAGAGCGCTATTCGCCGATAGCAAAAGCTTAGGCCTCCTGAAAAGGGGGGCCTAGTTCTTTAGAGCCCGTGCCCTCGGGCGATCGGATTATCGTTCCATTGAGCACCACGCCGATGCTATCGATCTCCTTTCGATGCTATCGCCGCTGGTGGTGCTTCGAGGGCTTGGATCGCGTGCGTTAGATGAAATCTGTCGAGGTCGGATGTTGTCGAGGCGAGCTGTTCTTTCATCCACGCAAGGGCGGCGGTCTTGGAGACGTGAGGGGAAGTGGGGTCGAGGCTTGTGATCAGGATGTTGTCGTCGACCTCCCTGGTCTGGAAGGTCACGGTTTCGGTGCCGGTTGTGGGGGAGTAACCGGTGGCATGGTCATAGCGGCCAATGACTAAATAGGTCACGTTGACATCCCACGAGACGTTTTTCGGGTCGTGTTCACCGATCTGATATCGCGAAACGATAACGATGGCGGGCGAGTCGGGATTCTGTTTAAGGCTCGTTAGCGATTTGTACTTATCCCATCCGTTATCCGAAAGGCGATAGCCCATGAAATCCTGGCGGCACCAGGAGCCGACTGTGCGGCGTTGTTCGGCGTAGATGTCTTCGGGATTGCGCAGATGCAGTTGGAACTGCGCGAGCAGCGGGGTGGAGAGCAAGATAAATAAGAGAACGAATCTTGGCCGCATGACAATTTCAGAGTACTACGAAGTTGGGGGCCAGAAGGAAAGGAAGAAGGGCAGGCACCGTGGTGATCGAGAAATCGTGTGATCGGAAACAGAAACGCCCCGCCCTGCCAATAGAAGCTGGGATCGGCCACGGAATCCAACTACGAAGAACTAGTTCTTTGCCCGGGCGGTTTTGTGGTCGCCTGCGACTACGCCGTCCTTGATGTTGATGACACGGTGCGCGTATTCGGCGATGTCGTGTTCGTGGGTAACCAGGACGATAGTATTCCCTTCGGACTGAAGGCGGTCGAAGAGCGCCATAATCTCGACGCCGGTCTGTGAATCGAGGTTGCCGGTGGGTTCGTCGGCGAGAATGATGGACGGGTTGTTGACAAGGGCGCGGGCGATGGCAACGCGCTGGCGCTGTCCGCCGGAGAGTTCGTTCGGCTTGTGAGACATGCGGTGCCCCATGCCGACCTCCTCGAGAGCTTCCTTGGCGCGGGCGAGGCGTTGTTCGGACGGCATGCCGGCGTAGATCAGCGGCAATTCGACGTTGTGCAACGCTGTGGCGCGGGCGAGCAGGTTGAAGGTCTGGAAAACGAACCCGATTTCCTTGTTGCGAATATGAGCAAGTTCGTCGTCGTCGAGTGAACTCACGAGTTGACCGTTGAGCCAGTAATTGCCTTTGCTTGGCGTGTCGAGGCACCCGATGAGGTTCATCAGCGTGGATTTTCCGGAACCGGATGGCCCCATGATGGCGACGTACTCGTTGCGCGCGATCTGAAGATTCACACCTCGGAGAGCGTGGACCTGCTGTTCGGAACCCATGTCGTAGGTCTTCCAAAGGTCCTCGGTGCAGATCATGCAATTTGTCGGTGGTACCTTGAGTTCTGCCGTGCTCGCAGTTTGCGTCGCCATTCGTGACTCTCTCAGGGCTGAGGCCCTCTTTTTTCCCGGTTTAGGTACGGCAAAAGCCGTACCCTTCTAAAATCTGTTCTGCTCAACCTACTCACTGCCGCCGATGTCTGGAGCGAGAAACGACGTCCGTCTTCTATGTTTCTACGTCAGCCGCCAGTCGTTCGTTCCGTTAAATTGCTAACTACTCTTCGATCGGCTTCGGCGCGGAGTTATTTATTTTGACGCTGGCGCCGTTGCGCAGCGTGCGCAGCACCTTGTAGCTGCCAGTGACGATCTCGTCGCCCTCTTTTAGCCCCTTGGTTACTTCGATGTCGGTGGTGCCAGTAATGCCGGTCTCGACGGGCACAAACTGAGCCTTGCCGTTGCGAATGACGAACACGCCCTGGATCTCTTCCTTGGCCTTGGCCTGCTCCTCGGGAGTGGTTGGAGCGGCAGCCTGCACGGCGGACTTGTCTTTGCTCTTCTTCTCGAGTTCGCTACGCTGGCGGATGGTCAGGGCCTGGATCGGAATTGTGACCACGTTTTGACGAGTGGCGGTCGTAATTTTCGCGGTGGCGCTCAGACCGGGGCGAAGATTGGCCGGGGGATTCTCCAGCGTGATCACAACCTTGAAGTCTTTAGCTTCCTGGCTGCTTCCGGTAGTCTGTGCGGTAGAAACGCCAGTCGAACGCAGGATGGCATTGTCTCCTATCTGAGTAACGACGCCCCGAAACTTCTTCTTCGGGATGGCGTCGATGGAGACTTCGGCCGGCTGATCGAGTTTTACGTTGACGATATCGGTTTCATCTACCTGCACTTCAGCGGTGATGACGCCCATATCGGCAACGGTCATCAGGGTGGATCCGGGCGAGTTCTGAATGCCTACAACAACGGTTTCGCCTTCGCGAACAGGGAGGTTCGTCACGGTGCCGTCGAAGGGAGCGAGATATGTGGTCTTGCTGAGGGCGTCGTCGGCCCGCCTCAGAGATGCCCGGTTCTGGCTGATGTGTCCCTTAGCAGACTCAAGTTGTGCCTGCGCCTGAGCGACGCGGGCCTTAGCCTGTTCGAGGCCGGCGACCGAGGTCTCATAGGCTGCCTTGCGGGTTTCGAAATCAGACCTGGGAATGAGCGCGTCTTTCAGGAGCTGCTGTGCGCGCCTGTAGTCCAAACTCTTCTGCTCGAGGTCGGCTTTGGCACGGTCGAGATCGGCGCGGTTGGTGTTCACCGCGGCGACGGCGGCTATATAGTCCTTCTGCGAAGCATCCAGGGACGCTCGAGAGGCCTGCACGTCGGATTCGGGTTGTACGTTTTCGATCTGAGCAAGCAATTGGCCTTTCTTTACGTGGTCGCCTTCCCTCACGTAAATCTTCGTGATCTTTCCGAAGGCGTTAGCGCCAATGTTGGCATAAGTCTTGGGCTTAATCTCTCCGGAAGCGGTGACCGTAGATGCCAGGTCGAGACGCGCGACCCTTCCTGTCTGAACTTCGACTACACCCCTCCGCGCCAACTTAACAGTCACTGCAACCACGATCCCGAGCACAGCCACAACACCGACGCCTATGAGTACCTTTTTCGATGTAGTCATTACTTCCTCAACACCGGGGGAATCATTACGCGCACTGCTAGCATGACCTTCCGCCCGTTCTGTTATGTATACGGAATCAGACGTTTGAAAGTTGCATCGGAAAGCAGGAAGAACCGCAACGCCCGATCTCTTTGCGAGCTCCGATGATCCTGCGGAACCTTACGGAGCCGGCGGGAGCCATTCTGGGCCCCTTCCATTATAGACACCGGAGCTGTTGTTTCCAGAGACAAATGTCACTCATGGGCGGTACTGGTGAGGCACCAAAATGGCGAAACTTGGGTGCGTGAGCAGGGTTTTTAAAAAATGGTGTAGTCCGTGAACTCTCTGATTTTGCAGGAGAAGACCACAAGAAGCGGCGACGCCACTCCTTGCTTTGTGGTGCCTGAAAACTTACAATCTTTCCCAGCTATCAGTGTCCCAGGAGTCAGTCCTCATGCGGTTCGCGAAGATACGTTTTTTATTGGTACTAGCAGTTAGTCTCATTCTATCCACCGGGAGTCTTTGGGCTCAGGATAAGACCGCGGACGGCAAGGACAAGAAGGACGCGCAGGATGCATCGGCCCAGCAGGAGCAGGACCCACTCAAACGCCCTCTGACGGAAAAGCAGAAAAAGCAACAGGCCAAGAAGCTTTACCAGGAGTTGAGCAAGACCTACAAAACGTGGCTCAACGAAGACGTGGCATACATTATTACGCCGGAAGAGCGGCAGGCTTTCCTGCAGTTGTCGAACGACGAGGAACGGGACCAATTCATCGAGCAATTCTGGCTGCGTCGCGACCCCACCCCGGATACTCCAGAAAACGAATACAAGGAAGAGCACTATGCCCGCATCGCATACGCAAACGAACATTTCGCTGCGGGTATTCCGGGATGGAAGACGGACCGCGGGCGCATTTACATCATGTACGGAAAGCCCGACGAGATCGACTCGCACCCGAGCGGTGGCTTGTATAACCGCGACATCAGTGAAGGCGGTGGCACAACATCCACTTATCCATTCGAGGACTGGCGTTATCGTTATATCGCGGGGATCGGGAACGAGGTCATCATCGAGTTCGTCGATAAGTGCATGTGCAACGAGTACAAGCTGTCGATTGATCCCAACGAAAAAGACGCTCTGCTGAACGTTCCGGGTGCAGGCCTGACGACAGCCGAAGAGATGGGCTTGTCGAACAAGTCGGATCGCATCCTGGGAACGAATCAGAATTACGGCAATCATGGGATCAACAGCACGACTGGCGGAGACGAGTTCAGCCGTATCGAACTGCTGGCGAAATTGAATACGCCTCCGCCGGTGAAGTTCAAAGACCTGGAAGAAGTGGTCACGCACAAGATCCGCACGAACATGATGCCGTTTGACGTGCGCACTGACTTCGTGCGCGTGACCAGTGACACGGTTCTGACGCCGATCACGATTCAGATGAAGAACAAGGACATCACCTTCGTCGATAAAGACGGTGTCCAGCGCGGGACAGTGAATATCTTCGGGCGGTTGACGACGATATCAGGCAGAGTCGCGCAGACATTCGAAGATACGGTCCAGGTGGATGTCCCAGCCGAGTTGCTGCCGAGGACGATTGAGAACTCTTCGGTTTACTGGAAGGCACTGCCGTTGAGGCCGGGCATGTACAAGCTGGATGTGGTGCTGAAGGACGTCAATGGCGACCGGACCGGCTGGTACAGCAGAGGAATCCGTGTTCCGGAATACAATGAAGACAGGCTCTCGAACTCTTCGCTGATCCTGGCAGACTTGATGGAGAAAGTAGCTGCCAAGAATGTCGGCACGGGCAGCTTCGTAATTGGACAGACGAAGGTGCGTCCGAGAGTAGAACCTGCTGACGGAAAACCTGCAACATTTAAGCGGAACCAGAGTCTTAACTTGTGGATGCAGGTCTACAACCTGGCCATGAGCGACAAGACGAAGCGGCCGGACGCTACGTTCGAATACGATATTGTTAACCAGCAGACCAACAAATCAGTGCTGCACGTGGTAGAATCCACGGCTCAGATGGTGAATCCAGGCGAGCAGGTCACTCTGGAAAAAACCATGGCGCTCAATAGTTTAGACCCAGGGCTCTACCGCTTGACGGTCAAAGTGCACGATAATGTATCCGGTCAGGATATCTCTCCGGCGGCGAGATTTGCCGTAGAGTAGCCAGGGCTTCCGGACGTTGTGTTTGGGCATCATTATTAGGCAGGAGATTGCGATGGTGCGCAGGCTCGGATTGCTGCTGATAGCAATGACGATAGCGGCAGGTGCGTCCGCCGCCGTTAATCCGGGTGTGATCTCCGGGTACGTGAAGAACTCCGCCGGGGTGCCCCAGATGGGCGCAACGGTAGAGGTGCTTTCGCTGGCCGCGCCGATCATCGCGAGAACCGACGCCGATGGTCACTACACGTTGAGAGGACTGCTGCCCGGTCTCTACGCAATCAAGGTTACTGCTCCGTCGTTCCTGCCCTCGATCCGAGAGAAGATTAACTTGCAATCCGGCTCCAGCATGGTCGTCAACGTCACGTTGAACACCTTGTTCGAGGCCATCAACCTCCTGCCCAAAACGAGTTCCTCGCCGGAAGACCAGGACGACTGGAAGTGGACTCTACGTTCGATGGCGAATCGTCCAGTGTTGCGTCTCTCCGATGATGGGCCGCTCGTAGTTGTTTCTGATTCCGATAACGAGAACGACAAGGTATTGAAGGCCAAGGTGTCGTTCATGGCCGGCAGCGATGGCGAAGCCTACAGCACGCCGGAAATGGCGACGAACTTCGCGATCGAGCAATCAATCTTCTCGACGGGAACGCTGGGATTTGACGGCAGCGTTGAGACGGGCACGACGACGCCTTCGGCTATTTTCCGCGCCTCATTCAAGCATCGCATGGATAACGGTTCGGAGCCGGAAATCGCGATAACGGCACGGCGCTTTGTGACACCGCAACTGGTTTCCGGGCGCTCGTCCCTGCAGGCGCTGGCGATGTCAATGTCAGACTCGACGACGATCGGCAGCGCGCTCGAGTTGAACTACGGAAGCGAACTGCAGACGATCCAGTTCATTGGGACAGCAACGGCATTCCGGCCATTTGGATCGGCGGACCTGCATCTCGGCAAGAACACGATTGTCGAATACCGGTACGAGAGTTCGGTGCCGAACATGCGGCACGTGAAGGGCTTCGATTCGGCGCCGATGGATCTGAGCGAATCAGGACCACGTGTGAGCCTGGTCGATTCGCGACAGGCGATTGAGCGGGCACACCACAATGAAGTGTCAGTCACTCATCGCTTCGGAAAGAATACCGTTGAGGCCGCTTATTACTCGGATCGAATCGAGAATCCGGTGATTACCGGGGTTTCCGACCAATACTGGGGCGATGGGGACGTTCTGCCGGATATCTACGGCGGTACCTTTAACTACAACGGTGGCGAGTTGAATACGCGCGGCATGCGCCTGGTGTACCAGCGCAAACTGACGGACAAGATCAGCGCAACCCTGGACTATGCGACGGGCGGCGTGCTGGCATTGCCGGGTGAAGGCTGGGCGTTGGCGGATGTCCGAGACGGACTACGCACGGAACGGCGTCACGCGCTGGCGGCAAAGGTTTCGGGTCAGGTGCCGGGATCGAACACCCGGTGGATCGCGTCTTATCGATGGACGAGCGGAGATGCGCTTACGCCGGTGGATCTGTTCAACGTGTCCCCGGGACAGACGGATCCGTTCTTCAATGTCTTCGTTCGTCAACCGATACCGGGGTGGCATTTCATTCCAACTGGGATGGACGCGTTGATCGACATTCGTAACCTCATGGCGCAGGGCTATCATCCGGTGATGGGCCAGGACGGCCAGACGGTGTACCTGGTGCAAACAGCGCGGTCGATCCGCGGCGGAGTATCGTTCACGTTCTAGGAATAGGGTAATCGGCTCATCAGGAAATTGGGGAAAAAGCGAGCAGGGATGATTCCCTGCTTTTATTTTTGGGTTGCAAGAATCGGATGACTTTGGCATCTCGACATCTGGGCAGTCGCCAGCGTTTGGATTGGCTGCGGGGCTGCTGGTATAATTTCGTTGTTCCAGTGGCAACGGAAGTTTTCGGCGATGCCGTTCAGCATCGCTTCCCGCCCAGCCTTCAGGAATGGCCAGGTAGCTCAGCTGGTAGAGCAGCGGACTGAAAATCCGCGTGTCGGCGGTTCGATTCCGTCCCTGGCCACCACCCAAATAACACCTTTTTGATTTGGCAAAAGCTCCCAGTCTCCTTCGACTTCATAGTGCCAACCGTCTGGGGTTTCCTTTGGCGTAAGTACTAGTTGAGTCATGTGCTTGGCGAGCTCACGTTTTGCGCGCACCATGCCATAGGTCTGACAGAACAGGCTCTTCATGTCCAGGCATCCCTTTGTCACGTAGTCCCGCACCTCGGCAGTTGCGATCCTGATGTCCGGCATCTTGAGCGTATCGATTTGGCGTTGAAGGTCGGCGGCGGAACGCTCGGCAATATCAAGGCGCTTGAGAAGCGCAGTCGAATGCCCAGCGGCAGCAATGGCGTCAGCGACACGTGCAGCCTCGTCGTTAAATCGGTCACGTTCTTTCCGCATATCAGCAAGAGCATTGGCGTACTTGCCTTCCTGTGACTCCATCACGGCAATCTGCTTCTTCAACTCCTTCTCGAACAGTTCAACGGCATAGGCACACATCTGCGGTGTGAGGATGTTCAGTTCGAGGAAGGACAATAGCTGCTCCTCTAGACGATCAACACGGATCATTACGGAGTTGTTGCACGTTCCCCGAAACCTGTAGTTCGGACATCCGTATTTCTTGTACGCACGCAGTTCCTGACGCGATGACAAGCTTTGCTCCGCATTCGCCACAGACCAGGAATCCGCTGAAGAGATACTGTTGATGCTTGGCTACGCCACTCGCACCAGCACTAGCGAAGGCAGCGTTCCTTTCCCGGAGCCGTTCCTGAACTGCGACCCACAAGTCTTCCGGTACAATACGCCACTCCGGAACATCCACTCGCTTCCATTCCGACTCCGGCCGCGGCCTACTGACCTTCCGACCGGTCTCCGGGTTGCGCTCTTTTCGAGTACGGTTCCAAACATGAACCCCGTGGTAGCGCTCATTGTGAAGCATCTCGAAGATCGAAGATGTACACCACGAGCGCTGGCGGTTCTTACGCGACGGCATCGGAGAAAGTACTCCTTCGCCGTTCAACGTCTTTGCGATGCGGGCGTAGCTCATCCCCTCAGCGGACATCTTGAAAATTCGCCGGACGATTGCAGCTTCGACCTCGTTGATTTCGAGGCGGACACCGATCACAGCGCGACGACCGTACTTGGCGAGCTTCGATGGATCTTCGATTGGCACATTGCGATATCCAAAGCAGCGGCCACCAGAAACTAAACCCTTTAGTACGCGGCCTTCTTGACCACGATGAACTTTATCAGCCAGTCCCACAAGGAATTGTTCGTCCATCATTCCGTGCAGGGTCAACAACTGACGAGCGGATTTATTCTGAGAGTCTATGCCCTGGCTGATTGCCACGACATGGACGCCATTGAACTCGAGGATCTTGACGGTGCGGAGAGAATCCTCGACATTGCGCGCAAATCGTGAAGTATCGTCTACCAGCAGGCGGTCGAAGGGGCGCGGATTTTGCTTCGCCGCCTCTACGAAACTTTGGAGGGCATCCCTGCCTGCGAGAGATGCTGCTGTAATTGCGCGGTCTGAGCGGACAAACTCGTCCACAACGATCCATCCGTCTTGCCGGCTCGCATATTCTCGGCACATACGGATCTGATCTTCGATCGAGGTATCTCGCTGGAGGTTAGAGGAGTAACGAGCATAGATTGCGCAGCGCATCACGTCGGGATTATTCACCCTTCTCCTCTTTTTGCAAAGACCTCTCAGCGAGGTACTTCTCGAGAAGTGTGGGCACAACAACATTCTCGATCCAACTGCGGACCAACATCTCCACCCGGTTTTGCGTAGTCCGGGCGACCAAGACGGAGAGATGCCTCCTCGACGAATTTCTTGAACTTCGACGCTTAGAACACATTTATTTCTACCGGATTCAAAGATCGGGACCTCTAGCTGCCCGATTCCAAGCACGGATCTGGTTTAGTGGGTTCGGCCCACCGCCGCGTAGCGCGCCCGCAGAAGTTCGTTCTCCTCCGGACACGGCGCCTTTGTAGTCCACCTCCGTTCTGTTACTGGTTGAGAATTGCATCCGTGGTCGCTTGCGCCAAAGGGTTGAGCCACTTTTATCGCATGGTCTAGCCAAGCCTCGAGTTCGGACACGAGAAAACGCCAACCCTGTCGGTCACGGTCGTTCATCGGTTGAGCCGGAATACGGCCTTCTTCGGCCCAGCAATGAACAGTCACGAGATCAACGCCGAGGAATTCAGCGGCTTTCTCGGCGTCCACGTAATACTCCCAGTAGACTTCGCTGTCTTCGGGAGCGGGGTTGGGATTGGAACTGGACTGCATCTCAGAGTTCATAGGGACCTACTTCTTCCACTGACCAAAGATCGATCGCATCGTATGCATTCCGGAGTTATCGATACAGATTGCTTCGGGACAATGGACTTCATTGGATTCAATTGCGGCTGCGATGCGCCTTGGGACGATTTCTCGGTCGCTGGTTCCAGTTCAGAACTGCACACCGATGGCTAATCGCGCTGTTGTTCCAGGACACCTCCTTCGCAAGTTTCAGGTTTGCATGGCGGACGGGAACTTCCAAATAGTCAGGGCAGGAAAATCGTATTGAGCACTGAATTTTCCCTATCTAAGGCAGTGTTGCGATTTCTTGGAGTGGCTCACTTGGAACGGTGCCACACTTCGGCCGTCTACTTATAAAGTATAGACACGCCGGGAAGGATGAGAATGTGTGCGCCGCGAATGAGTGATTGAATCTGGAGTATAGAGTCAGCTTCTTTTCTTCTTCTTTTTTGTTTTTGCCGGTTCATCTCGTCCAGACTTAAGCAGTTCTTTCGCGAGTAACGCGATCTCATCCGCTGCTGCCATCAATCTACGGGACTCAATCCGGGCTCGGAGAGACCGGAAAGCGTCATTTTTAACCCACCCATCCGGCCCACCAAAGCGTTCCGCCTCTGATTTGAGACTGTTCGCGCGCGCGTGAAGGCGATTGCCGGCTTTCGAGAGGTACTCGGCGGCTGCCTCGGAAGTACCGTATTGTCGTGCAAGATAGGTGATCCGGAGAATCGAATCGAGATCAGTGGTTTCTTCAGTCAGTTGCTCCCGCCATTCGCGCTGAAGTAGTCTCAGGCCTTTCGAGGTCAGCAAATAGCGACGGCTATTGCGAGACTGCGGTTCGGAACCTTTGATAAGTGATTCGGATTCTAGTCTGGCCAGGGCAGGAACGGTGCTCCCCAGCGAGAGTCCAGCCCGCGAGTTCAGTTCGTATGGGGTCGCAACCCCGTTACGAACGAGACTGAGAATGTACAGTTCGAGGTTGGTTTTCATTCAATGTTCTTTCGATAAGTGACCGGATTCTAACAGAAGAGATTCTCTGTAATCGTGGTTCGGATCGGGCAGTTGCTGTACCATCCCGTCAGGGATAGGAGATAGTCGGTCGGTGAGGTTGCTGTATTCTTTCTTGGGATCATCCCTCGTCGGGATGTCGCCTAAGCTCCTACTGGAAGCGTGAAAAACAGCTGTTTTGGTCTTCGGTGACGAGATTCTTCTGACCCCACTTTCGGTTCCCGCTGAAAAGAAAAATCCAGACCTCTCGGGCCGGTTCCCGGCCTGTTTGCCGGGGGGGGCGGGCGGGGGATCAGGAAGGCGCTCCATTCACTTTTACGAAGCGGAACGATACTACCTTACGAGCAGAGACTCTATTTGCATTCGGGGTCATGACCACCTCATTGCCGAAAGGTATGTATGGACTACGAAACTGC